>CAZUYI010000257.1:0-4495 GCA_964624095.1 uncultured Verrucomicrobiota bacterium
GGTAGCAAAGGTCGGTGGCCACGCGGCCCTGCGGGGTGCGCTTGAGGTAGCCTTCCTGGATCAGGTACGGCTCGTATACTTCCTCGAGGGTATCGGGCTCCTCGCCCACGGAGACGGCCAGCGACCCGATACCGACCGGGCCGCCGCCGAACTTTTCGACGAGCGCCCGGAGCAGGCGCTTGTCCATCTCGTCGAGCCCGTGCGCGTCAATGTCGAGCATGGCCAGGGCCTGGTCGGCCACGGCGCGGTCTATCCGGTTGTCGGCGCGGACCTGGGCGTAATCGCGCACCCAGCGCAGGAGGTTGTTGGCGATGCGGGGCGTGCCCCGGGCGCGGCCGGCGATCTCGAGCGCGCCCTGCTCGTCTACGTCCACGTTCAGGATCCGCGCCGAGCGGCGCACGATGACCTGGAGCTCTCCCGCCCCGTAATAATCCAGGCGGCAGGCCATGCCGAAGCGCGTGCGGAGCGGCTCCGAGATCAGCCCGCTGCGCGTCGTGGCGCCGATGAGCGTGAAGGGCGGCAGGTTCAGGCGCACGGAGCGCGCGTGCGGGCCCTGGTCAATGAGGATGTCAATGACGAAATCCTCCATGGCCGAGTACAGGTATTCCTCGACCGAGCGCTGCAGGCGGTGAATTTCGTCTATGAACACGACGTCGCCCCGCTCGACGCTCGTCAGGAGCCCGGCCAGGTCGCCCGGCTTGTCAATGACCGGGCCGGATGTCGCCCTCAGGTTCACGCCCATGGCGTTGGCCAGGATATAGGCCAGGGTGGTCTTGCCGAGTCCCGGCGGCCCGGAGAGCAGGACATGGGAGAGCACGTCCGAGCGGCCTCGCGCGGCCTCGACAAACAGCGACAGGCGCTCCGTAACCTTGGTCTGCCCGATGAAATCGCGCAACTGCGCGGGACGCAGGCTGATGTCCAGCTCGGCGTTCTTACGGTTCAGCTCGGTGGCCGCTCGTTCGCTCATGGGTTCGGTCTGCCGCGCCGGGCCCGGACCCGCCGCCCGGACACGCAGGGCAATCCTAGCGCATGACCGGGGCGGACGCAAGCCGCGAGTGGGGCCGGCGCCAATCGGCTTTCCTTTCGCGGCGCCGACCTGTATGGTGTCCGGCCATGGACGCCCCTGCCCGATCCGAACGGTTCCCGCGCAAGGCCGTCATTCTGGCCGCCGGGTTCGGTACCCGGTTGCTTCCGCTCAGCCTGGACACGCCCAAGCCGCTCATGCCGGTCTGGGGTCGGCCGGCCCTGGAGCACCTGCTCGAGATGCTGGCCGGCTGGGGCGTTGAGGAGGCGCTCCTGAACCTGCACCACCTGCCCGACGCCGTCCTCGACTGGGCCCGGCGCCGGGGCTCGAGCCGGCCCCGGCTCTGCCTGTCGTTCGATCCGGACATCCTCGGCATCGGGGGCGCGCTGCGGCGGGCAGCCTGGTTCCTGGATGAGCCCGCCTTCTGGCTGGTTAACGGCGACATTGCCGCCGCGCTCGATCCCGGGCCTCTGCGCGAAGCCTTTGCGGGGCGCAGAGTGCTGGCGGCGCTCTGGCTGGACCCGTCGCGCGGCCCGCGCACCGTCGAGTTGCGCGGAAGCCGGATCGTCCGGTTTTCGAGTCCGCGCCCGGGCACCGCCGGGACCACTACCTTCTGCGGCCTGCACCTGGCGTCCACCCGCGTGCTCGACTTCCTGCCGCCCGCGGGCTTCGCGTCCATCATCGGCGCCTACGAGCGGGCCATGGCCGCCGGGGCCCGCGTGGCGGGCGTCTGCATGCCCGGCTCGTTCTGGGCCGACCTCGGCACGCCGGGCTCCTACGTGCAGGCGCACCGCGACATCCTGGCGCGCCGCGCCGCCGGCCTGCCGGGCGGGCGGCTGGGCACGCCGGCCGCCTTCGCGGAATCGCGCCGGCTGCTCCGGCGCGGCGTGCAGGTGCGCGGCTTTGCGGCCGTTGCGCCCGGCGTCCGCATCGCGCCGGGCGCCCGCGTGGAGGACAGCGTCCTCTGGCCGGGCGCCCGGCTGACTGCGCGCGCCGACGTGCGCCAGGCGGTGATCGGGCGCCACTGCACGGTGCGCGGACTCGTGCGGACGGCCGCCGTCCGGCCCGCGGACCCCGAGACGGCCCGCAGCGCCGACCCGCGCCTGGCGGTGGCGCTGGGCCGGCTGGGATGGGACGCCCGGCGCGTGACACTGGTGCCCCAGGAACCGCGCGGATCCGCGCGGGTGTTCACCCGCCTCGAGTACGGCCGACGCCGCGCCTGGTTCGTGCGCTACAGCCTGGACCGGGACGAAAACGCGCTCTACGCGGGGCACGCCCGGTTTCTGCGCCGGCTCGGCCTGCCGGTCCCGGACATCCTGCTGGATCTCCCGCGCCTGTGCTGTTTCGTGATGGAGGACCTGGGCGACGTTAGCCTGCAGTCGGTGTGCGCGCGGCGCGGCGCGCCGGGCCGGAGGCCAGCCTACCTGCGCGTCCTTTCGGAAATCCGGCGCTGGCACCGGGCGGGCGCTGCGGCCGCGCGGCGGCGGCGCCTGCGCCTGGTGCCGCCGTTCGGGCCGGACCTGTACCGGTGGGAGCGCGAGTTTTTCGGGCGGCACATGCTCCTGCCGCGCCTGACGCCGGCGCCGGGCGAGTCCGGCCGCGTCCAGCGCGAGCTGGCGCAGGTAGGCGCCCGGCTGGCCGCGCTCCCGCCGGTCCTGGTGCACCGCGACCTGCAATCGAGCAACATCCTGCTGCGGGGCGGCCGGCCCTGGTTCATTGACTTCCAGGGCATGCGGTTCGGCCCGGCGGCGTACGACCTGGCCTCGCTGCTGTGCGATCCGTACGTTGACTGGGCGCCCGACGAACCGGAGCGGCTCCTGGACGCCTATAACCGGGGCGCGCCGCGCTCCGGGCGGATCTCGCGTGCGGATTTCTGGCTGGCGGCCGTGCAGCGGCTGGCCCAGGCGCTCGGCGCCTTCGGGCGCCTGGCCGCCCAGCCGGAGACCGCGCGCTTCGAGGCCTGTATTCCCGCCGGCCTGCGCATGCTGGCACGGGCCCTCGCGCGCGCGAATGCCTGCCCCACCCTGCAGGCCGTCCTGCGCCGGGCCGGCGCCGGCGCGTGAGCGCGGCTCACGGGGCGCCCGGGCGCGACAGCCCGGCCAGGCTGCCGTCAAACAGGCGCGCGACGTCGCGGGCCAGGCCGGCCCGGTCCGCGCGCCAGCCGGCGCGCGACAGGGCGTCGTACTGGTCGGCCAGGACCTCCCCGATGACCGCGCGGGCATGGGCCCACTTGTAGATCAGCTGGTCCAGGACGCGGCTGTCGGAATGCTGCGGCACGAACGAGAGCCCGAGCATCTCGAGGCGCATGGCCGTCTGCTCGCGGATCAGCGAGGGATTGTTCAGGAACCACCAGCAGCCGAACGGGACCAGGTTGGCGAACTTGCGGGCCGCCACGCAGAGCGCGTGCGTATTCTCGCGGGCCAGCACGGTGACCAGGAAGCGCACGTCCGGGAAGGCGGCTGCCAGGCGCTCGACGGACTCGATATCGGCGGCGCCCACCGAATCGCCCGCGTCGCCGAGGGCCGGGGCCAGGCGCCGGCGCCGCGCCGCGATCCTAAGGGCGGCACCGGCAGCGGACAGGACGAGTCCCTGGCCGATGTCGCCGAACATCACCCCGAAGATGAGGAGAAAGGAGAGCGCGGCGAAGGGGGTCGGGTCGAGCTCGGAATGGGAGGGGAGCCCGATGTTTTTCACGAGCATCTCGAACGCTTTTCCTTTCCCTGTCAGTGCAACCGGATTCTTTGCGTTGATTGCCAGAGTCCGGTTAAAGGCATCCAGGGCATCCTGGTATCGGTTCATTTTTATCATCATTCCCCCGTAGGCATTCAGCACAACCGGTGTCTCCTTGATTGCCAGTGACTGGTTGTACACTGCCGCTGCCTCGCTCCACCGGGAGAGGCTTGCCAGAACATCCCCATATTTTCCCAGGATCCGGGGGTCAGACCCTGAGAGGCGGCTTGCCTTCTTGTACGAGGAAACGGCATAGCTGCCGAGTCCCAAGGCATATAATCCGTCCGCCTGCTTCAGAAGATCCTCGAGCTCCAGCTGGGCAGGGCTGATCTTCACCTTCGTCCCGGCAGGGTAGTGCTGATTATTCGAGTCAGCATCCGGCATATCTGCATTTGACGCGACAATCTTGTCAAATGTATAGGTTACCGTGGCCCCGGGGAGGGTACAGATGAGGTGGGGGGGGTAGAATCCCATACCCTTGTAGGTATGCTGAGGATTTATCTCACGGGAGGTCTTTCCATCGCCAAATTCCCAGGAGACCGAATCACATGCGTCTCCTCCGGGGAGGGTGAACCGGACCTTCAGGGGGATCTTCCCCTGGTCAGGTGAGAATGACGGCTGTGCCGATACCCCGCCTGCTATCACGCAGGTGATAAGTATGAGCATAATTGCGGTTTTAAGATAAATTTTAGGGGAATTGCGGGTATGGTCGGGCATGGTTCACCCGTACCATCTGTATCC
>CAZUYI010000258.1:0-1999 GCA_964624095.1 uncultured Verrucomicrobiota bacterium
CGACTACCCGCGCGACAAGCTGGACATCCAGGTGCTGGACGATTCCACCGACGAGACCGGCGCCCTTGTCGAGGCCCTCGTGGCCCGTCATCAAGCCGACGGCCTTGCGATCCAGCGCCTGAACCGCACCGACCGCACCGGTTTCAAGGCCGGCGCGCTGCGCGCCGGGCTCGGCCGCGCGCAGGGCGAGTTCCTCGCCATTTTCGACGCCGATTTCGTGCCGCCCCCCGATTTTCTCAAGCGGCTGATCCCCTATTTCAGCGCGCCGGACATCGCCCTCGTCCAGGCGCGCTGGGGCCACATGAATGCCGACAGCTCGCTCCTGACCCGCAGCCAGGCCATGGGCCTGGATGCCCATTTCGTCATCGAACAGGGCGCCCGTAACGCGGCCGGAATTTTCATCAACTTCAACGGCACGGCCGGCATCTGGCGCAAGGCGGCCATTCTCGACTCCGGCAACTGGCAGGACGACACGCTGACCGAGGACATTGACCTCTCGTATCGCGCCCAGATGGCCGGGTGGAAATTCGTCTACGTCAACTCGCTCGTCTGTCCCGCCGAATTGCCGGCCGATATCCATGGGCTCAAGAGCCAGCAGTACCGCTGGGCCAAGGGGGCCATCCAGACCGCGCGCAAGCTGCTCCCGTCCGTCTGGCGGTCCCGCAGCCTGCCCTGGCTCGTCAAGTGGGAGGCCACCATTCACCTGACCAACCACCTCGTCTTCCCGGCCCTGCTGATGACCGCGCTGCTGATGCTGCCCCTGCTCTGGGTGCGCGTCCGGCTGCCGGAACACGAGTGGTTCTTCCGGGCCACCTCCCTGTTCACGATCAACACGTTCAGCTACCCGCTCTTTTACATCGCCGCCCAGCGCGCGCTGTACCCGGACTGGAAACGCCGCATCCTCGTGCTCCCGGTGCTGCTGTCCGGCGCGCTGGGCCTGTCGGTGATCAACTCGCGCGCCGTGCTGAGCGCGCTGATGGGCCGCTGGAGTCCCTTCACCCGCACGCCGAAATACAACCTGACAAACGGCGCACCGGCCGGCGCCTGGCGGCGCGCCGGCTACCGCAGCCCGTTTTTCGGCACCGTGTGGCTCGAACTGGGGCTGGGCTTGTATCTGGGCCTGGCGCTCGGCTACGCCGCGCTCCACGCGCAGTACCTGGCGCTCCCGTTCATCATGCTGTACGGCGCCGGGTTCCTCTACGTGGCCGGCCTGTCGCTGGCGCACGCGGTCCGTTCATAGGGCGGGCCCGGCAAGCAGGTGCGCCGCAAGCACCTTGGTCCCCAGCGCGACGAGGATGAGCCCGCCGGCCAGCTCGATGGCCGACTCGAAGCAGTGGCCGCCCCGGTTCCCGATCCACATGCCGGCGAGCGACACGGCGAAGGTCACCGCGCCGATGCACGCCGCCGGTTGGATGATGGAGTCCCCGAGCAGCGAGAGGCTCAGCCCCACCACCCATGCGTCGAGGCTGGTCGCCAGCGAGAGCATGAACAGCAACCCCATTCCCATCTCGGCGTCGTGGACCGGCGCGGTTTTCAGACGCCGCGATTCCCAGACCATCTTGCCCCCAATCCCCGCCAGCAGCCCGAACACCACCCAGTGGTCAAAGGCGCCGATCAGCGTCCGCATGCCCTGTCCGGCCAGCCAGCCGGCGATTGGCATCAGCGCCTGGAACAGCCCGAACGAGGCGGCCACGCGCAGCGCGTAGCGGTGGCGCAACCGCCGGATGGCGGCCCCGCTCACGATGGCCACCGCCAGGGCATCCAGCGACAAACCCAGGGCCAGTCCCATCAGGCTCACGGCGCTCATAGGCGACGGTGCTCCCTGTTTATCCTGACGCCAGGCCCTCGAGCCCGGCGGCCTCCACGGATGAGAGGCCTGCCTCGCGGAGCGCGGCCTCGGCCCGCTCCGGCTGTTCGACCCGGAAGACGAGCAGGGCCTGCTCCTGCCGTTGGACGGCGAAGGCGTACATATACTCGATGTTGATGCCCGCCGCGCCAA
>CAZUYI010000258.1:2009-4466 GCA_964624095.1 uncultured Verrucomicrobiota bacterium
CCTCGAGGACCGTTGCCAGGCCCCCGGGCCGGTTGCGCACCTCGAGGGCCAGGACATTCGTCACCGTGACCGTGTAGCCCGCCGCCTCCAGCACGCGCCGGGCCCGCGGCCCGTCGCGCACGATCAGGCGCAGGATGCCGAACTGCGTCGTATCGGCCAACGCCAGTGCCAGGAGGTCGAAGCCGGCGTCCGCCAGCAGGCGGCACGGCGCCAGCAACTGGCCCGGCCGGTTTTCCAGGAACACGGACAACTGGGGTATGATCATGCCGGCCTCCTTCCGCGCGGATCAGGCGGATCCCGCATCCGGCGCGCGCCGGTCCAGCACCCGCCTGGCCTTGCCCTCGCTGCGCGGGATGGTGTGCGGCTCCACGAGCCGGACCTCCGCCCGCACGGTCAGCACCTGTTCCAGCGCCCGGCTCAGGCGCCCGCGCAGGGCCTCGAGGGAGCCGACCGTGTCGCCAAAGGTTTCGCGCGTCACCTCCACCTGGACTTCCATGCGGTCGAGGCCCCGCTCCCGGGTCAGCACGATCTGGTAATGCGGCAGGGTGCCTTCGGCCGCCAGCAGCGCCGCTTCCACCTGGGACGGATACACGTTCACGCCGCGGATGATGATCATGTCGTCGCTGCGCCGCGCGATGCGGCGGATGCGGCGGAGCGTCCGCCCGCACGGGCAGGGACCGGGAAGGAAGGCGGTGATATCGCGGGTGCGGTAGCGGATCAACGGCATGGCCGCCTTGCTGAGCGTCGTGAGCACCAGTTCGCCCTCCCGCCCCTCGGGCACCGGCTCTCCGCTGAGCGGGTCCACGACCTCCGGGTAAAAATGATCCTCGAAGAGATGCAGGCCTTGCTGGGCCTCGCACTCGATGCCGATGCCGGGCCCGACGATTTCGGACAGCCCGTAAATATCGTAGGCGCGGAGTCCGCTCTCGGACTGGATGCGCCGGCGCATGGCTTCGCTCCAGGGCTCGGCGCCAAAGATGCCGATTCGCAGCGGCAGCGTCCGCAGGGCCAGGCCCGTTTCCACGGCGCGCTCCGCGAGGTGAATGAAGTAACTCGGGGTGCAGCAGATGGCCGTGACGCCGAAATCCTTGAGGACCATGAGTTGCCGGTCCGTATTCCCGCCCGACACGGGGATGACCGTCGCCCCGAGCGCCTCGGCGCCGTAGTGGGCGCCCAGGCCCCCGGTGAACAGCCCATATCCGTAAGCGTTCTGCACGACATCGCCGTCGCGCAGCCCGCACGCGGCCATGGACCGGACCATGACCTCGGCCCATACCCGCAGGTCCTCGCGGGTATAGGCCACGACGATCGGCTTGCCCGTCGTGCCGCTCGAGGCGTGCAGGCGGACGACCTCGCGCATCGGGCAGGCCAGCAGCCCGAACGGATACGCATCGCGCAGGTCCGCCTTCACGGTGAACGGAAGCCGGGGCAAATCCTCCAGGCCGCGGATCGTCTCCGGCGCAACCCGGGCGTCATCGCAGCGCTGCCGAACGAGCGGCACGGCCTGGTAGGCGCGCGCCAGCACGGCCTGGAGCCGCGTCCACTGCAGCTCGCGCCGGAGTGACGGCGGCACATAGTCAGGCATGCTGGCCGGGTGAATCGGGAGGGCATGCGCGGAACGGCTCATCGGGCGTCCCCCTTCCCGAACGCGGCGCGCCCGGTCGCAAAGGCGAGGCGGTTTGCCTCGAGGGCGCCCGGCGGCAGGCAGGCGGCCAGTGCCTCCTGCCAGGCCAGCTCCGGGATGCGCTGCAGGTGCACGCTCAGCGCGCCCAGTAGGGCCACGTTCAGGCAGCGCCGGCCGGGCAGGCTTCGAAGGTCCACGCCGGACGCCGCCACGACAAGGCCGCCGGGCCGCAGCCAGATCCCGGCGAGCCCGGGCGCCCCGGCCTCCAACTGGACCCAGAAATCCGCCTCGCCGCGCGGCACCATGGGGCTCCAGACCGTTGACCCGAACCGGACGTCGCTGGTGACCGAGCCACCCCGCTGACTCATGCCGTGCAGTTCGCTCTTCTTCACGTCCAGGCCGGCGCGGAAGGCGGCTTCCGCCAGGATGTCCGAGGCCTTCACCACGCCCTGGCCGCCGAGGCCGGACACCACCACGTTGGTCACGTCGTTCATGGCGCCGCCTCCCGCGCGTGGGTTCGGATGCGCCCGGCGGCCAGGACGCACGGGCGCCGCGCGATCAGCAGGGCCGGCTCGGATGCCGCCAGCAACCCGGTCAGTACGCGCGCAAACCCCTCGGGATCGGATGCCGCATCGAGCACGTGAACGGAACGGATGCCCAAGGCCCGGGCCGCCTCCTCCGGCACCAGCCGGCCCGTCGGCTGGTGATCCAGCGTACGACCCGTGCCCGGGTGCTCCTGCAGTCCCGTCATGGCCGTGGTGCCGTTATCGAGCAGAATGACCACGTGCCCGGTCGGCGGCGGGTTATAGACCATCTCGACCAGGCCGGTCAAG
>CAZUYI010000259.1:0-4452 GCA_964624095.1 uncultured Verrucomicrobiota bacterium
TCAACGAGAATCGCGGCGGCCTGATGGGCTTCATTGCCGGCTGCTGCTTCGGCATGCGCGCCGGCGCCGCCTACAACGACGGCAAGGAAATCCACTGGCGCGAGTGGGTGCTGCTCATCCCGGTCGCCAACATCTTCTTCGCCGTCTGGAACGGTGTGGACGGCGCCAATGGCATGACCACCGCCGATTACACCAAGGCGTACGGCACCTCGTTCTTTTAAGCCGACCGCCGCAACCGGATTCCGCGAAGAGATTCCAGGCCGCCGGCTTGGAATCTCTTCGTTCGTTTAGGGCGCTCCCCGTGCGCCCCGCGAGGAGGGGATGTCATGACCGCCCGGATGGCTGTCGGAGTGCTGGCGGCCGCCCTGCTGGGCTCGGCGCGCGCCCCGTCCGCCGAGCCGACGCTCGCCGAAACGCTCTGCACCGGATACGCCCGGATCGAGTCGGTCAGCAGCCGCGTGCGCAAGACGACCGAAGCGGGCGGCCGCAAGACCACGTTGCTCAGCCAGGTCTATTACCAGCGGCCCGACCGCATGCACGTCGAGAACATCGCGCCGGTGCGGCGCCGGATCATCGCCGATGGGCGCCGCTTCTTCTACCGCATCGGGGAGATGAACGCCGGCTTTTCCTGCCCGCTCGACCGGCTCGACGGCGAATTCAAGATCATGCAGCAGTCCGTGCCGGCGAGTCCCATGGAGCACCTCCTGCGCCTGCGCGGAAAGCCCGAGGACCAGCTGCCGGCGGCGCCCGGGTATCCGGTGCGGCGGGGATACGCCAGCGAAAACGTGTACGTCGTGCTGTCCTGCGATCCGGCTGGACGTCTGGCGCGCATCGAGTTTTTCAACGGCGCGGACCGGCAGCGGAAGACGGCCCAGGTCGAGTACTCCGATTTCGAGGACGCGGGCGACGGCGTCTGGCTGGCCGCCCTGCACCAGGGCCAAGTGTTCCTGGCCGACCAGACGGTCTTCGAGACGCGCCGGTTCGATGCGCTTGCCGTCAATCAGCCGATGGCCGCCAGCCTCTTCGTGGCGGAACCCTTTTTCCCCGGCGTCCACTGGCTGGACTCTATGCCCGCCCTCCTCAAGGAAGCGGGGGCCGGCGCCGGGCGCTGACCGGGAACGGCCGGGTGCGTCTGCCAAGCGTGCCGTGAGAAGATGGCCATGGGACGCGTGGCGATCCAGTCAAAGGGGGCGGGTATGCGCGGTGGTGGGTGGACGGCGCTGGTTCTTCTGGGGGTGGGCGCCCGCGTGGCGGCCGCCGATCCGGCCTGGGCGCTGGCGACCGACTTGTTTGCCGAGAGCAACTGGCCGGCCTGCCGGATCGAATGCGCGCGCGTGCGGCTCGAGCACCCGTCGTGCAGCCAGGTGCGCCTGCTGGATGCCCTGGCCGGCGCACGGCAGGGCGAAGATCCCCGCCCGGCGCTGCGCGGCCTGGCGGACGATCCAGCCGGGCTTCTGTCGGTGACGTGTGCCGCCCGCTACGAGTGGGCCCGCGCCGCCGCGCAGGCCGGCGATGGCCCGGGCGCCTTCGAGGCGTTCCGGCAGGTGGCCGGCGCGGCGGACGAACCCGCCTGGGCGCTGCGCGCCGCCTGCTCGCTGGCCCTGCTGCTCGCCGAACGCCCGGATCTTGCCCGGGCGAATCCCGCGCTGATCCCTCAACTGCGGACGTTGCGCGCGCTCTATACGCCTGAGCTCCTCGATGAGTGCCGCCTCGACCACCCGCGCGGCGGCGGGCCGCCGGGCGGCGGGCCGGGGCAGTGGCTCATCGCGTGCTACCGATCCCAGATCCGACCGGCGCTCGGCGAGCGCTGTTCGCTCGCCCCCTCCTGCTCCGAGTATGCGCGCCAGGCGTTCGCCGCCCACGGGGTGCTGGCCGTGCCGCTCGCGGCGGACCGGTTCGTGCGCGAGCCCGGGGTCGTCGCCGCCGGCGAGCGGATCGTCGAACGCGAGGGCCGGCGGGCGGTCGCCGATCCGCTTGCCGATCACGATTTCTGGTGGCGGCCATGAACATCCGCAGCCGCACGCGCAACGTGCGTGCCGGCAATCCCATCCCGACGGGAATCGCCCGGCGGCGCCTTGGCTTGGCGCTGGCGGTGACGGGCCTGGCGCTCTCGGCGCTCCGGGCGCAGGAACCGGGTCCGGTGGGCGCGACGCTGGCCCGCCAGTTGTCCGGTGAGGGACAGCATGCGGCCGCGGCACTCGAGTACCGGCGCCTGGCGCTGGACGCGCTCGAGGGCCCGGCACGCGCCGGCTGGCTCTGGGCTGCGGCGTTCGAGTATCTGCAGGACGGACAGTGGCGCCTGGCGTCCGATCTGCTCGACCGGGTGGAAAATGCCGCCCGGGAACTCAGGGGACCGGCGCTGCTGCTGCGCGCGGACGCTGCCGCGGCGGGCGGGGAACTCGAGGAAGCGCTCTATTATTACCAGAGCGCCGCCGGGCCGGATCCCGCGCCGGATCTCGACCGCTACGTGCGCCGGCGCTCGGCGGAAGCCCACCTGCACGCCGGCCGGCCGGCGGAGGCTGGGCCGATTCTGGCCGGCGCGCCGGGCGATCAGGAGGCCGCATTGGCCGCCCTGGACCGCTACCTGCGCGGCCGGGATAAGCGCCCGCTGCTCGGCGGAGCGCTCGGATTGATTCCCGGCCTGGGATACCTGTACGCCGGCGAATATGCCAATGGCGCCCGCAGCCTGATCCTGAACGGATTGTTCCTCGGCGCCATGGCCTACTCGGCCGTCGAGGACCAGTGGGGCGCATTCGCGGGTCTCTCGTTTTTCGAACTCACCTGGTATAGCGGCAGCATCTACGGGGGATTGGACGCCGCCCACCGCTATAACCGGCGCCGCCTGGAGGCCTGCCTCGACGCCGTCCGCGGAGGGGCGTCCTTCGGCTTCTCGCCCGAGCGGCTGCCCGTGGTGTCGCTTCAGTTCGCGTTCTGAAGCGGGGCTCCGGCGCCGCCCGTGTCGAGCCGCCGCCGCAAGGCCTCGAGCTCGTGCCCGAGCGACGCCGGCCACTTGGCGCCATAGTCCTTGAAATAGGCGGCCGTCCCGTCTACCTCGCGGCGCCACGCCGCGCGGTCCACGCGCAGCAGCTCCGCGAGGTCGGCGCCCGACAGGGCCAGCCCGCCGAGGTCGAGCGCGTCGGGGGCGGGCAGGCGCCCGATCGGCGTGTCCACGGCACGGCCCGTTCCCTCGACGCGTTCGCAGATCCATTTCAGCACGCGGGCATTGTTCCCGAATCCCGGCCAGAGCCAGCGGCCGTCGGCGGATTTGCGGAACCAGTTGACGAAGAAAATCCTGGGCAGCCGCGCGGGATCCGTGCGCTCGGCGAACGACAGCCAGTGCGATAAGTAATCGCCCAGGTGATACCCGCAGAAGGGCAGCATGGCGAACGGGTCCCGGCGCAGCACTCCTGCCCGGTGCAGGGCGGCGGCCGTGGTTTCTGATCCGGCCGATGCACCCATGAACACGCCGTGCGCCCAGGAATACGCTTCGGTGACCAGCGGTACCGTGCCGGCCCGGCGCCCGCCGAACAGGATGGCCGACAGCGGCACGCCGCCCGGGTTTTCCCAGTCCGCATCAATGGCCGGGCAGCCCGTCGCCGGCGACGTGAAACGGGCATTAGGATGGGCGCCGGGGCGTCCGCTGCTGGGCGTCCACGGCTGGCCCTGCCAGTCGGTGCCCCGCTCGGGCGGCGCGTCGCTCAATCCTTCCCACCAGACGTCTCCCTCGGGTGTGAGCAGCACGTTGGTGAAAATCGTGTCTCGCGCCACCGTGGCCAGGGCGTTCGGGTTCGAGCGCGGCGAGGTGCCCGGGGCGACGCCGAAAAAGCCCGTCTCCGGGTTCATGGCATACAGGCGCCCGTCCGCGCCAAGCCGGATCCAGGCAATGTCGTCGCCCAGGCAGGTCACCGTCCAGCCCGGCAGCGCGGGCCGCATCATGGCGAGATTCGTCTTGCCGCACGCACTGGGAAAGGCGGCCGCCACGTAATGGGACCGGCCTCGCGGCGAGGTCAGGCGCAGGATCAGCATGTGCTCCGCCAGCCAGCCTTCCCGGCGCGCTACCACGGAAGCAATCCGCAGCGCCAGGCATTTCTTGCCCAGCAGCGCGTTGCCGCCGTAGCCCGAGCCGTACGACCAGATCGCCGGGTCATCCGGGAAGTGGACGATGTATTTCTTGGCCGGATCCGGCTCACAGGGCCAGGGCGCGTCCGGCTGGCCGGGCGTCAATGGCGCGCCCACCGAGTGCATACAGGGAATGAACGGGTTTTCGGCGCCAAGCGCCTCGATCACCCGGCGGCCCATGCGGGTCATGATGCGCATGTTGGCCACGACGTAGGGCGAGTCGGTGAGTTCGATCCCGATCTTGCACAGCGGCGACTCGAGCGGGCCCATGGCGAACGGGATGACGTAGAGCGTGCGGCCGGCCATGCAGCCCTCGAACAGGCCGCGCAGGGT
>CAZUYI010000260.1:0-228 GCA_964624095.1 uncultured Verrucomicrobiota bacterium
GCCCGGCAGCAGCAGGGCAAACGCACCGCCCTGCACCCAGGCATGCCGGTGGCTCAGGACCGAGTGGCGCTCGAGGCGCCAGCCGACCGGGTAGGCCCCGTCCGTCTCGCCCGCAAACGTATCGTGAAATTCGAAGATCACGGCTGACTTTCTACTGCCCGCGCGGCGCGGCAGCGGCGGGCCCGGCCAGCCCGCCCTGCCGGACGTGCGCGGGCGCCAGGACGCGGT
>CAZUYI010000260.1:238-4424 GCA_964624095.1 uncultured Verrucomicrobiota bacterium
GGCGTGGGCTCGGCTCCGGCCTCCATCTGCAGGGCATCCAGCCACACCACCGCGCCCCGGGCCGGCGCCAGGATTATGGACTTGGCGCCGCCGGAGCTCAGGACGCCTTTCAGCACGTAGCGCTGCCAGTCGGTCGTCAGCGTAAAGGTCTGCTCGCCGGGCTTCATGCCGTCCACCGTAACGGTAACCTTCTGGCCGTCGGCGGCAGCCCGCAGGTAGAGCGAGAACACGTAGGGCGCCGGTTTCTCCAGCGCGGGCACATAGCACAGTCCGGCCGTCGTGACGCTACCCTGGCTACGCACATGCTCGGCGTCCGCCCGACGCTCCATGCGGACGCACTGCCGGCCGTGGAATGCCCCGTTCGTCTCGACGCCCCAGACCGCGCCCGGCTCGCCCACCAGCGCCCAGTAATGGAACAGGTTGTTGTACGGCCGGACAAAATCGGGCAAGCCGGCCGCGCTCATCTGCTCGAGCGACGGGTTCGGCACGACGTTCCGCCGCTTCATGACCACGGACCACGGCTCGAAGGCCGGGTCCGGCGGCGCCTCGTCCGGATGCGCCGTCATGCGCACCATGAGCGAGACCGGCACCTCCGGCGGGAGCGCGCCCGCGGGGCCTTCGAGGAGGTAGGCCCGCGTGCCGTAGGCCTCGAACCGGTCGGCAAAGCCGCCGTTCTCGACCGCGCACGACGCGTCCTGGAACAGCCGCCGCGCGCGGCCGCCGCCCTCGAGGCACGAGAGCTCGAACCGGACGTCCACCGGGTAGCGCCGGCCGTTCGCCGCCACGAGGAACAGGCCGCCGTCGGGATGCCGGAACAGCGCCGCGTGCACGTCGGGGAAGGTCCTGCTCTTCACATCCATCGCGCCCGGCTCGTAGGCCACCTGCTGCGGCACCGGCGGCGACACCGCCGCCGGGCCCAGCACCCGCATCTCGTGCGCCAGCCCGCTCAAGGCATCCCAGCCGACTTTCGTGTAGGTGGAGGGCCCGCAGAAATACAGGAGCGCCTTGGCCCCGTGGATCAGGGCCAGGTACGTCTGACACCGCTGCTCGTCCGGGCGCAGCGTGCGCGGGCAGCGCGTGATATTCAGGCCTTCCGTCATGGGCACCATCAGGCTGACCTTATTGAGCCCGTCGGCGCGCTGCCTCAGGCTTTCCATCATGAGCGCCATGTAGGGCGGCGTGCTCTCGAAGCGGGAATGCCCGGGATAGATATAGACGTCATAGCCCAGCACTTCAGCCCAGTCGGTCCAGCGCCGGCCCGGCGGGATATGCCGCATGAAGAGCAGGACGAGCGGGTGGTAGGGATCGCGCGCGGTCATCCAGTTGTAATAGCGCTCGGCCACGGCGATGCACGGCTCGTCGTAGGGCTCGTCCACGTTCCAACTGCCCAGGTAGGCGGGATGCGCCTTGAGCACGTCGAGCGCGGGCTCGAGCCTGGGCGTCATCTTGTCCAGACCCTCGAGCGCCAGGGCGATTTCGCCTGAGAGGGACACCGTCTGGTCGGAGTTCTGGCCTTCCTGCTGCCGCAGGTACGTGGACCGGGCGCCGCCCGCGAGCGGGCGGGGCTTGACGTTGACCGCGTCCACCACCATCAGGCCGTGCTTTTGAGCCAGGTCCAGGCACGCGCGCACCTCGTCCGGCGTCGTCTCCGGCGGGCGGCACCACCAGAGCATCGTGTTGAACCCGGCATCCGCCAGGCGTTTAAAGAGGTCCTCGCTCTGGCTGCTCACCTGGATCACGATGAGCCCGAACGGGAATACCGGCGCGCCGTCCTTGAGCAGGACCCGATGGACCTGGTCCACCTTGACCTCGCTGCCCGCGTGGGGCGGATGCCGGACGATCGGCACGGCCTGGACGGCGAGTCGGGCGCCGTCGGCGTTCAGCAACTCGACCGACAGGTCCGTCCGCCCTTCCGGGATGGCGCTCACGGGCACCTCGAGGGTGGTCACGTCGGCCAGCCGGTCCGCCCGGGCCAGCGGGCGGCTGGACGCGTCCTTGATTTCGAGCCGGCAGGCCTCGCGTGTATCCGGCGCCAGGCGGACCCGGCACACCATCCGGGCGGCGTCTTCCCGCGTGTAGTAGTTCCGGTCCGGCAGCACGTCGAGCGGCTCGGCCAGGATCATGGCCTGCTCGTCGAAGTAGTACGAAGCGAAGGCGCCGCCCCGCTCGGGGTCCTCGAGCCAGACCATGGCCGAGCGCCGGCCCGGCTGGCGTACCGGGACGTGGAGAGTCGCCTTCCCGCTCCCTTCCTTGGAGAGGGCCACGGTCTGGCGCGCCTCCGATACCTCGCCATCCGCCGGGCGATCTTCCACGCGAACTCCGGCGGTGCCGGCGGTCCCACCCAACTCGACGTCCACCTCGTACCCGGGCGCACCGTCGCGCACCGCGTAGCCGGCGAGCCGCACCTGCTGGAAGCGGCTGAAAAACACGCTGTTCAAGTCGGTGCCGCCGTCGGCCGGCAGCCCTTCGAGCCGCCCGAACTGGGCCGGATCGTGAACGGCGCTCAGCGCCGGCCACACGAAATTCCGCTCGGTCTCGTACTCCACGGTTTTATAGGCGTCGATCGTCGGCACGAAGACCTTGAGCGCGAAGGCGATCCGGGCGTTCGGCAGGTCGGGCTCCGCGTGCCGTTTGTAGATCGTCAGCCAGCGTATCGGGATGGCGAGTTCTGCGGTCCAGCCGGTGTCCGTGATCCGGGTCGCCGAGCGCCAGGCGATCCGGCAGGCGCGGTCGCGGCCGCTTTTGGCGACCAACTGATCCGCCTTGACGTTGGCGGCATTGAGCATGTAGTGCAGGTACGTGGCGCCGCCGGTGCCCGGATCGAGGAACACTTCGAGCGAGTCGTCGCGAATCACCGAGTCGTCCTGCTCGAAGATTGTCCGGTGAATCAGGCCCGGGTGCGGGCGGACAATCTCGAAGGCGAGGTACAGCCAGCCGGCGTCCCGAACGAGCCGCGCGGTGTGCGGCTCGGTCTCGCCGGGCGCCTTAAACACGAAAAAGGACGGGATGAGGCCCGCCGCCTTCCAGCAGGCGTCGTCCAGGACGCCGTCGAGGAACGGCGGCTGCTCGCAGACCGGGACCGAAACGGCGGGCACGCCGGGCTCCGGCGCGTCCGAGGCCGCTCCCATCGCCGCCCACGCCGCACTCATCGCCAGAACCAGTCCAACCATCCATCGCTTCATGACGGGGCTCCTTTCCGCTCAGTCCGTTCGGGTTTAAACGCGGCCATCATCTCGAGCAGCTTCGCTTCGATCGCATCGAACGCGCCGACGTCCAGCCGGCTGTACTCCGTGAGCCTGGTTTCGTAGCCGCCGCCGCCGGGCCCGAAGGCGTCCGGAGTCGGCACGTAGCCCACGATATCGTTGGTCAGGCTGGCCACCATGGTCAACGGGAACGCGGAGGCGGCCTTGAGGTCCAGGGAGAGCCGCGCAAACATCTCGCCCGGCGCGGTGAGCAACAGCAGGTTGCCGATCTGGAGCGCGTTCAGCTCGCAGGGCACCGCCGGCTGTTTCTTCATGGCATGCCAGACCAGGAGGGGCGCCTTCAGGAACCGGAGCGTCGAGGGGAGCGCACGGGCCTTGACGGCGGCGTCCCACTCCGCCCGGGCTCGGCGATAGTCGGATTCCGTGAGGCGATACCCCAGCGACAGCGTCTCGGAGGCAAACCGGAGCGTCGCGCAGGATTCCGGCATGGGCGCCCGCAAGGCCTCCACCGCGCCGAATCCGACCCGCTCCCCCAGCACCAGGGCCTGCCGCTCCGTGCGCGGCTCCTGCGCGACGCGCGGGTTCAGGTTATCGAGCTGGGTCACATCCCCGCAGCAGCCGTTCAGGAACACCACCGTCATGCGCGGGTTCAGGATGTGCTTCACCGTTTCGCGCATATAGTAAGGCCAGTCGGCGGAAAAAGCGTTCGACTGGACGACCGTCGCATGGCACCCGAAATTGACCAGGGCGCCGATCGTCTCGCCGCGGGCGTTCACCGCCCCGAGCGCCGCCAGCCCGGTATCCACGGGCCCCGCGTTGCCGACGATCTCCCGCGCGCGCTTGCCAAGTCCGGCGTGGGTGACCGTCGTGCCGTCCTTCAGCGTCTGACGCCGGTTATAGGCCACGTTATCCACCGTCGCGCGGCCGATGACCAGGCGCACGTCCTCGAGGCGCTGGTAGGCGTTCCAAACGGCGTCCACCAA
>CAZUYI010000261.1:0-4386 GCA_964624095.1 uncultured Verrucomicrobiota bacterium
CTCCCAGAGTTGCAGCAGGGTTTCCGCCGCCGGCAGCGCGACCGCCACGCGCTCGGCCTGCGCCAGGCCTTCCTGCGCCGCCGCCCGTTCAAATGCCGCCACGGCCTCGGCCCGGTGCTTGACCCGGTTCTCCCTGAAGTAACTCTGGGCCGTCAGGAGCCAGGCGTCCGCCTTCGTCTTTGGCGGCGCATTCGTCGCGCCCACGATCTCACGGCAGGCCGCGCGCGCGTCCTCGAAACGGCCGGCCCGCAGGTGCGAGCGGGCGGCCGCGCACAGGGCCTCCACCGGGTCGCCCGCAAAGGCCAGGCATCCACTCGCGAGCCATACACAGGCCCAGATCTTCATGGATGTTTCTTCACGTGATCGTTCCGGCCCGCATAGCCCGGCAAGATCTCCGGATTGCCCGCGGCGTCGCGAGGCCGGTGCTCAATGCCACTTCGCATGGCTTCCGCCGCGACGTGGTGATTCGTTACATACGAGTCTATTCTCGAGTGAGGGGGAACCGGGGTCAAGGTTTAATCCGGCCGGGCCGGAACGCTCCGGCCCGATCGGCGTCCACCCGGATTGTGCTCTCGACCACACAACGCATCCCGCGTCCCCGCCGGAACCGTGACCCGCTCCGACCCGCGACCGGAATACCACGCCCGGCTAGAGCCGGTAAGAGTCTCCATAGGCGGGCGTGACGGTTTTCCAGCCGCGCGCGGCGTGGAGGGTGGCCGCAAAATCCCGCGCCGCCCCGGGTTCCCCGTGGTTGACGAATACCCGCCGCGGAGGACGTTTCACGCCGTCCAACCACGCCAGCAGCTCATCCCGGTCCGCATGGGCGGAGATCCCGTCCATCCGGGCGATCCGCGCCCTGACCTCGCAGGGCTGCCCGAACAGGCGGATCTGTTTCGCGCCGTCCAGGATCAAACGCCCCAGCGTCCCTTCAGCCTGGTAGCCCACGAACAGGATGGTGCTCTCCGGCCGAGGCAGGTTCGCCTTCAGGTGGTGCTTGATGCGGCCCCCGGTGCACATGCCCGAGCCGGCGAGGATCAGGGCCGAGCCGCGGATGCGGTTGATCGACTTGGATTCCGCGGTCGAGGGCGTCGGGTGCAGGTTGGGCAGGCGGGCCCGAAAGGAGCCGCCCTTGAGCCGCGCGCGCGCGTCGGCATCGAACAGCTCCGGATGGCGCGTGAAGACCTCGGTTACCCGGATGGCCATGGGGCTGTCGAGAAACAGCTGCAGGTGCGGGATCCGGTCCTCCTGCAGCAGGCCGCCGAGATGGTACAACAGTTCCTGGGCGCGCTCCACGGCGAATGAAGGCACCACGATGTTTCCCCCGCGGGCGACGGTGTCGTTGATGACGTCGGCCAAGGCGCCGGGGATATCGGCGGACGCGTCGTGCCGGCGATTGCCATACGTGGACTCGACCTGAAGGTAATCCGCGTCGGCTGCCGGTTCCGGATCGCGCAGGATCGGCAGGTTGCGCCGGCCCATATCGCCCGAAAACAACACCGTGCACGGCTCCGCCCCGTTGGCGTGCACGGCCACGCGCACGAAGGCGGAACCTAAGATATGCCCCGCCTCGTGGAAAGTCGCCGTCACGCCTTCGGCTACCTCGATCGGTGTCCCGTAGGGCGCCGGGCGGAAACGCTTCAGGGTCCGGTCCACGTCCGGCAGGCGGTAGAGCGGCTCGTACGGATGCGGACCGACCCGGCCTTCGCGCTCATGGCGTTTCCGCTTGAATTCGACGTCCTCCTCCTGGAGGCGCGCGGAATCCATCATCACGATTTCCGCGATCTCGCGCGTGGCGCTCGTGCAGTAGATGGGACCGCCGAAGCCGTCCTTGACCAACTTCGGCAGCCGGCCGCAGTGGTCGAGGTGGGCATGGGTCAGCAGCACGGCATCGAGGCCGCCCGGCGCGTTCGGCACGGGCTCCCAGTTGCGGGGCTTCAGCGCGCGCTCCTGGAACAGGCCGCAATCGATCAACACGCGGGCCCGGCCCGTCGAGACCAGGGTGCAGGATCCCGTCACGTTCCCGGCGGCGCCGTAGTACGTTAGCTCGAGGCCCATACGCGCTCCTCCCGTAGGCGTGTGGCGGACAGTATAACCCGGCGCGGCGGCAGGCCAAGCACGGATCGAAGACCCGCCTCGGAGCAGCGCGAACCGCTTATGCCCCGAGATCCGCCAAGACGGCCCGCAGGTAGGCGATGTCCTGCCGGGCAAACCACTCGCGGTCGCCCGGCCGGGGAAATTCGACGCAGAGCGGGCCCGCGTATCCGTGTCGGAACATCGCCCGCAGCAGGGCCCGGTGATTGATTTCCCCGTCGCCGAGCCCCACGCGCAGCCGGTCGGCGTGCCCCAGCCGGACGATGTTCCGCAGGTGGACATAGGCGAGGCGGCCCGCCAGCCGGTCCACGATGTCCTCCGGCGCCGGCGGGTCCGGTTGCCCGAGGATGCACGCATAGTCGAGGGTAATCCCCACGGCGGGATGGCCGATCATCGTCACCAGTTTCAAGGCGCTCGCGGGCGTGTCGTGCAGGTGGCGCCGCTGGGTTTCGAAGGCCAGGCACAGGCCCAGTTCGCCGGCCAGCGGGGCAAGCTGCCGGAATCCCTCGACCGCCCAGGCGTAGTGATCGTCGGTTGCAATGAAGGACCCGTGCATGACGCTCTCGTCGAACGGCGCCGCGGACGCCTGGTTCAGGAGCGGCCCGGCGAAGGTGTTGACGACGTTCACGCCGAGGCGGCGCGACGCCGCGCGCAGGAACTCGGCGTAGGACTCCGTCTCCCGCTGCCGCGCGGCCGCGTCCGGCTGCATCAGGTTAGGACCGGGCGCGCCGAAGCACACGTGCTTCAGGCCGGTGCGGTCGCGCGCCCGGGCAATGGCGTCCAGGTACTGCGCGGGTGTTTCGGCAACGTCCCCCCGGCGGCGGCGGAACTCGATGCCGTCGTACCCCCAGCGGACGGCCCGCTCGCACATCTCGTCGATCGTCTGGCCCTGCTCAACGCCATTCACGTGCAAAATGATCGGCCGCATGGGCGCCTCCTCCGGCATGGTGTACGCGTCGCTCGGCCGACAGTGTGCCATGCCCGGCAGCCATGTAAAGCGTTGTTTCACCAGGCGGGATCTCCTGTGACCGCACCGCTGGCCAGTATTTCGCTTGCCATGGCAAGGCGGGCTCGGTAGGGTGTGCCCGTCAGGCGACGGCGGCCCGATCCGGGCGCGCGCACCATGGCGCCCGGCATCGAATGCCTGCTTGTGAGCGGCCTGACGCGCGGCCGCCGAATCATCCGGCGGCGGACCCGCGCGGCCCGTTAAACCGGATTAGACCATGGGACAGTCATGCCCGAGGTTTGCGGACGAAGCGCCGCGACCCGGCTTGAAGTGTCCGGACAAGGAACCGCCAATGAAAGCGCTGAAGATCGGGCTCTGGGTGGTCATCCTCCTGATTGTCGTGGTCGTTGCGGGCGTGGCCTTTTTCCTCGGGCCCATCATACGGACGGGCGTGGAACAGGCGGGCCCCAGGGTGCTCGGCGTGCCAGTGCAACTGGCCAAGGCGCGCGCCTCCTTGCTCACGGGGCGCGTCCACCTCGAAGGCCTGGTGATCGGCAATCCGAAGGGATTCGAGACGGATCACGCCTTCAAGGTGGATTCGTTCCAGGTCGAGTGGGCGCCGGCCTCCGTGCTGACCAAGCGCGTGCATGTCAAGTCCATCCTGATTGACTCCCCCAGCATCATGTACGAGCAGACGCTTTCAGGGAACAATTTCGGGGCGCTGATGGACAACCTGAAAGAGCCGGAACCCGCCGGGGAAGCGGCGCCGACAAAAGAGGAAGAGGAACCCGCTCCGGCCGACGCGAAAGAGGGTGTCAAGGTCGTGATTGACACCCTGCGGATCAGCAACGGCCGGATCGGCGTCAGCATGCCGGGCATGGGCTCCGGGTCTGTGCCGATTCCCCTGCCGACGATTGAGCTGACGGACATCGGCAAGGAGCGGAACGGAGCCTCCATTCCGGAGGTGATCAAGCAGGTCATGGGCGCGATCGTACAGGGCGTGACCAAGGCAGTCACGTCGTCAGGACAGCTTCTGGGCCAGGGCTTGAAGACGGTCGGACAGGGCGTCGGCGCGGGCGCGCAGCAGGTCGGCAGCGCGGCGCTCGATCTCGGCAAGGGCGTGGGCGCGGCCGCGTCGGACCTCGGCAAAGGGGTCGGCGGCGCCGCCTCGAAGGCGGCCTCCGGCGTGAAAAACCTCCTGGGCGGAGAATGAGTCCGGACAACCCGATTCATCCCTGCCTGGTGTCCCGCCCGGCCGGCGGCCTGATCCTGGCCAATGCCGGGTTCGAGGATATGCCCGGGGCCGGACAGGGCCCGGCCCCCGGCTGGAGCTGCGCCTCGTTCCTGCC
>CAZUYI010000262.1:0-1440 GCA_964624095.1 uncultured Verrucomicrobiota bacterium
ATGTGCTTGTCGAGAATGATCCGGTCAAAGCGCTCCTTGCCGTCCGCCAGCCGCTTGGCCAGCCCGAAGTAGGCCTCCAGCGAAAAGCCGAACCGCTTGAACAGCGCGCGCGAGTTGATCTCGGCGGCCTCGATCCGCTTGCAGATCTCCACCTCCTGGCTGCGGGTCAGCAGCGGCACCTGCCCCATCTGGTGGAGGTAGGTGCGGATGGGATCGTCCATGACGTCGAGGGATTTGGCCTGCTCGGCGCGCTCGTCTTTTTCGGCCTGCTTCTTGACCTTCTGCACGTCGGCGGGCAGCTTGGCCCACTTGTCCTTGTTCATCACCACGAACATCGCCGTCGTGTAGCCGACGCCCGAGGCGTCAATGACCTCGATGTCCATGCCGCGCAGCATCAGGATAAACCCGTCTATTTCCTCCGGGTCAATTAAGTTCGTCGGCAGCGCCTCGTTGATGTCGGCGAAGGTCAGGTAGCCCTGTTCCCGCGCCAGCTTCATCAACTCTTTCATCTTCTCGCGCAGCTCTTCGCTGCTGAGCTTGACGCGAATGTGGGCATCCAGGCCGCCGCCCGGAGCCGGCTTGCCCGGCTCGGACCGGCCCACGGCCGGTACGGTCGGCTCCGCGGCGGGCACGGATGGGGCTTTTTTAACGGACGCTGGCGCGGGACGGCGCGCCGCCTTCGGAGCGGCTTTCGGAGGCGGAGCCCCGGCCGGCCGCTTCACCGGCGGCTTGGGAGCCGGCTTGGCGGACTTGGCCACGGCCGGACGCCTCGCGGACGGGCGCACCGACGGGGGCCGGACAACCGACCGTGCGGAGGCGGAAGACGACGTGGATTGCGTGTGGGTTTTCATGAAGTCAACGGACATGCCCGCCGGAAATCCTGTCCATGGGCCGCGACGCTGCCCCGGCCACGGGGCGCCCCGTGAGCGGATGGAGCTCGCCGCCGCCTCACAGGCCCAGCATCCGGACTCGTAGGATTTACCAAACCATGTTTGCGCCGCCGTGGCAAGCCTATTGCCCGGCCCGGTTCACCCTCCGCGTATGCCCAAATACCGGTCGGTTCCCTGTTTCACGGCACGCTCCTTGGCCGCGATCCGGTCGTCGAGTATCTCCCGGTAAATCGCCTGCATGTTGTCGGACCGGTCCCGCACGCGGCGCGCCAGCGCCTTCGCCTTCAGCCGGGTGCCCGGCTGGAGGCCGAGTCGCTCGCACCAGCGCCGGTTGATCAGCAGGTCCCAGTCGCGCATCAGCGCGGGCGCGTCCGGCCGGTACGACCGGTCAATCGTCGCATCGCACAGGCCGCCGGCATTGTGCCGGCACGGCGCGCACACATCATCGGGGGCCAGGGTGATTTCCAGTTCCGCCTCCGGGTCGCGCACGAGTTGCCGGGCCACCCCGTGATAGTTATTGCCGCTCGGACTGGGATCGAAGGCCGTGATC
>CAZUYI010000262.1:1450-4381 GCA_964624095.1 uncultured Verrucomicrobiota bacterium
TGCCGATATCCCGCATGATGTCCACGAAGTGCAATGGGCGTATGACAAGCATGCCTGGACTCTATGGATGGTTTCCGTCCCGGGCTGCGGGCGCTGCGCGCCGTGTCCGGCCCGGCAAGCCAACGGTCGGGGTCGAACCGACGACCTGCGCATTACGAATGCGCTGCTCTGCCAACTGAGCTACGTTGGCGCCGTGCGAAGGCTGTTTTATATACCAGTTCGCCTGTCCCGTCAATAAAAGTCTCCCTCGAGGAAACGGGGGCGCCTCCGCATCACGGAGGCGAGGCGGAACGCCCCTCGACGCGGATGGCGCGGACCCGGCCGGCTGGACATTGACTTTCGCAAGCGCCGCAGCCGCGGCACTGCGCGGGGTCAACCTCGGGACAGTGAACCGACCGGTGCTCGATGCCGCGGATGGCTTGGAAGGGGCAATACTCCTGGCAGACCATGCAGTATTCGCCGTCGTGCCAGGCCAGGCAGCGCGCGCGATCCACGCGCGCCGTGCCCAGCGCCCGGGCGGGCTCCCGCTTGGCGTCCAGGCTCAGCCGGGCGAGGGCGCCGGTGGGACACACGTCCGTACAGGCGCGGCACCATTCGCTGCAGTAACGCCGGCTGAAATCGAGGCGGGGCGTCAGCCACCCGCCCCACCCGCTGGCGCCGAGGTCGGGCACGATGACCTGGTGCGGGCAGGCCCGCAGGCATGCCCCGCAGCGCGCGCAGAGCGCCTGGAAATCCGGCTCGGACCGCGCGCCGGGCGGTCGCACCACGGCCGCCGGGCCCGGGCTCGCCGACGCCCGCCGCAGGAGCCAGCCGGCGCCCGCCCCGCCGGCCAGCGCCAGGAACCCGCGCCGGCCGATCCGCGGCCCGTAAGCCGGCTGACTCGGCCCGTCAGCCCCCGGTGCGGGCGCCCGGCGGCGCGCCAGCGCCTGCCGGCCCGCGCAGCCCAGCCGGCCCAGGCCCGCCTGCAAGGCGCCCAACGGGCATAGCCGCTCGCACCAGATCTGCGGCCAGAACAGGACGGCCAGGCACACGAGCCCGAGCGGCGCGGCCGGCAGCGCCGCCCGCCACGTCCAGTTCGCCTCGCGGACCGCCGAGAACAGCCCGTTGAACTGCACCAGGGGATCGAGCCACAGCAGGAGCGGATACCCGGCCGCCGCGCCGCCCGCCATGACCAGGCCCAGCAGCCCACCCAGCCGCGGTACGCGCCGGAGTCGTGAAGCGCGGCCCCAGCCCAGCCGCCCGAACAGCAGCAACAGCAACCCCGTGGGGCACAGGCGATGACAGAACCAGCGGCCGCGCCACAGGGCTACCAACAGCAGCGGCACGGCCGCCAGCGTCAGCAGGGTCGCGGACCGCGCCGCCACCGAAACGCCCAGGGCGAGATACGGGCTGATGGCTGGCCAGGCCGCTCCGGGCGCCAGGCCGGGAATGACCTGGAGGCTCAGGAGCGCCGCCGCCACGGCCGCGCCGATGCACAACGCCACCCGCCCATATCGCGTCCGCGCGTATCGGACTGCCTGCACCCTCACGCGCCTCCTCTCTGGATAGCCGCCGGCGCCTGCCCGGCCGCCTTGCTCACGCCTCGATACGTTCGACGCGCACCTGGCTCAGGTCGCCGCACCCGACGCGCATCTCGTGGGCCAGCTTGATATGCAGGATGTCGAACGGCTGCCGCTTGAACAGCGTGGCCGCGTAGGCGTCCACGGCCACCGGGTCGGTGCCCAGGATGAGCTCGTGGGGCTCCGCCAGCTCGCCCGGCCCGCGCGGGCCCTTGGTCAGCATGATGCGCAGGGCGTCCACGACGATCAGCGACGGCTTGATGAACGTGCTGAAATCGGCAATGCACTGGTGGAGATTGTTCTTGTGCCAGTACCCGCGGTCTTTCACGGATCCCATCCAGTTCTTCATGGACAGGGTCAGCGCGGCGCCCCCGTGGCTCTTGGCGACCGGCATGTTGATGAGGCAGTCGGCATCGAGCACGTCGCAGGCCACGTCGGCTTCCTTCAGGCTCACGCCGCGGGGAATGGAGACGCGCCGGAACTGGTCGGGCTTCGCCGGCGCCACCATCCGGCCGCCGGCCCGCTTGACGGCCGCGCCGATGCCGCTCCGCTCGAACGCCTCCTTGGCGGGCGAACAGGGATTTTCCGGGACTACGACCTCCGCGGCGCCGGCCTTCAGGCACTCGCGGATGCAGTGCTCCACCAGGGCCGGGGTCGTGTTGCCCGCCGTCTCCGGCAGCACCGACCACGCGGCATTCGGCTTGAGCGCGACACGCGCGCGGGGCTTGACGCAGCCGCTCCAGCCGCCGAACGCGGCCAGGCCCGCGTCCAGCATGCGGGCCGGATCCGTCCCGTGCACCACGACGATCGTGGAGCCCGGCGCGGATTCCGCCCACGCCCAGCGCCGCGCGCCCAAGGCGCCGGCGGCGGCCGCCATGCCAACCATGAACTGACGCCGGCTGATGCCGGCCCGACGGTCCTGCCTGTTCATGCGTGTTCCTCCCGATGACCGGGCCTCGATCTCCCATGACGGTCTCGATACGCGCCCGCACTATAGCGAATGCCTGCGCCGCCGCAACTCCCTCTTTTTTGCCTTGCCCGCAGCCGGGGTTGCGTGCCGCCTGCCCGTCCGGCCGTGCAGCCCGGGCCACAACCCCGAGGCCCGCATCGACTGGCGCAAAATAAGCTGGACATGTCCGGACCCGCGTGCCATGGTTTCAGACAGTTACGGAGCATGAAGAAAACACCCCGGATCGTCATAGACCGCGAGCGCTGTAAAGGCTGCGAGTTGTGCCTGCCGGTCTGCCCCCGGCACGTGCTGAGCCTCTCGGCGGAGCTGAACCGGCAGGGTATCCATTTCGCCATGGCCGCCCGGCCGGACGCCTGCACCGGGTGTCTGAATTGCGCGCGGATCTGTCCGGACGCCGCCATC
>CAZUYI010000263.1:0-1199 GCA_964624095.1 uncultured Verrucomicrobiota bacterium
AATATCCACCCCCTGTTCTTCTCATTCCGGAACCATGCCCAACAAGCCCTAAGAATCACCAACCCATCGAGAATCATAGCGAACCGCATCTTGACGGCACCCTCCATGCACAGGCACGGCAGGACGACACTCTGCACAATGAGTGTGAGAAAAAGTGCGTGGGCCAGAAGCCCGAAGTTCCACGTCGATCGCCGTGCCTCTGTCGTCTCGAATGTTTTCCTTTTGTCCATCATGCTGTTGCCCCAACGTTCCGGCGAACCGGCGGCGCGTTAGCGACGTACGGGGCCGACGGTTGTTGGATGCTCTCCGTTCCTTAACATGTCAGCCACCGTCAGCCCCGAGTCGCTGAGGAAGCCGCGCCCGGAGCGGGTTCCGAAGTCGAATCCGGGACCTTGCTGGTCTCAGGCCGCTCATCTTGTTTGAGTACGAAGTCCACAATGACGGGGCAATGGTCCGACCCCACCCGCGGGCCCGTCTGTCTGGTTACGCTCCTTGCGGTACATCCTGATTCCCAACAGCACCATGAGAGCAGTCCCGCCAAGCACTCCATTGAGCAGGTCGCCCAAGGTGTCATCGAGACCAAGCTGGCAGCGCGTTCCGATGGTGTGGTCAGCCGCCCACTCCGCAAACTCCCAGAACACCGCTGCGGCGCATGTGAGGCCAAAGACCAGGGCCAGATGAACGATCCAGTCGGGGTGCTTGATCAACCGGCGGTCTCCGAATGTGGTTACCGCGCCGTGGATGAAGAAGGCGATAGCGAATCCGCCGGCCAGGTGGAGGGGGATGTCAATAGGAGGCCAACGCCGGTATCCGTCCACGAGATGGGCGCATATCTCGTGTGCAATGAAGACGACGATGGGCATCCAGCCATACCGTCGTATCGTCACACTGCCCGCCGAAATACTCTTCCACGCCATTCCTGTTTTCTCCGGCCAACGTCAGCGTTGCGGCGCGAGGTCCGCCGCGGACCGAGCTGCCTTCCGACGTCTTTTTGGGCTTCTCGCCTTTCAGCTCATGATGATGGACCACAAGACATAGCCGAACGCTCCGACAAAGGCGAGCGCCGATAGAGTCTTGCCGGGATCGGACCATACCTGAAGGCGATCCAGGTTTCCCCAGAAGTAGTGAAAGTGGAAGAAGAAAGCGGCACTGAGCCACGCCGCCCCCATCGCGGCCGCGTCCCGACCGTAAAGTTGAAT
>CAZUYI010000263.1:1219-3988 GCA_964624095.1 uncultured Verrucomicrobiota bacterium
CTCCCGACTCAGGCAGTACTTCGCTCCGAGGGCGGCAACGACAACAGGGATGAGGATCCCGCCAACCCACTTTGCCCAACCGCTGCGTGGCGGGTCGCCTGCCAAACAGTTGCCGAGATCAACAACCGCTTGCTTACGTGGATCGACCGTCCATCGTTTCACGATGGTCTCGCCTTGCTCAACTTGAAATGCCCGAGCCCGGGGGCCGCCCTGAGCCCGGGGACAGCCCTTAAATAGGACGGCTGGCCGGCAGCCCCATGGCCGCGCTGATTCGCCCCTTCTTGCAACAGCCAGGCCTTCCCGGCCCCTGCCGCGCCTTCGTTCGGCGCGCCTCGCATGGCCCACTATTTACTCTTTAAGGGTGTCCCCGATACAGGGAGCCCCGGCAGAGGGCCCATGCGGCGAGGGCGGCGGCGGCCGTGGCGGCCAGGCCGGCGAGCGCGCGTGCGGCTGCGCCGACGCCGACGGCCTTGAAGGCCACCTCCATCGGGGCCTGCGGATCAATCTGGAGCGTGCGGCGGAACTCGAGCCGGCGCCCGTGCTCGGGGATCGTCACCCGAATGGCCTGCGGCAGGCCGGCAGCCGCTTCCTGCTGGCGGATCATCTTCTCGGACACGCCCCGCAGGACGTCACTGTCCTGCGGCGAGAGGGCCTGCGGAGCAGGCGCCTCGCGCGGCCTGGCCGCCTGTTCGACCGGCGGCGCGTTGGGCTGCGGCTCGGTCTGGATATTCTGGAACTGGCGCAGCGCGGCGCGGCGGCTGACCAGCCCGGAGACCGCGTTCACCTGGATGAGGTTCCGGTACTGGACGCGGGCATCCTCGTTCAGATCGCGCTGGCCCTGCGAGTACTGGATGGCGGACTCGAGCGATTTCTTGGCCAGTTGCTGCCGGCCCTGCCGGGCATACTGCTCGCCCTGCGCCATGATCTGCTTGGCCTTTTCGGCGTCCGCGAGGATCTCGCGCTCGGTGTTCCGGCGGTAGGCCTGCTCGTCGAAGCCCAGGGCGGGCAGGACCCGCCCGGCGTCCGCGCACTCGAGCGTGCCGCCAAACCCGTAGTAGAACCGGTTCGGCAGCACGTAGACCGACCAGCGGATGTCGTTCAGCGGCACGTTCACCCGCGGGCCCTCGATCCGCCGCGCCAGCCAGGAGCCGCCCGCCCGGCTGTCATAGACGGCTTCCACGGTCACCGGCTCGCCCGGCTCGACGGCCTCGAGCGGGATGCGGAAGACGCCATCCTCGCGCACGGGCGGGGCGGCCCGCCCGTTCACAAACGCCGCCCAAAGCGTGGCATCGCGGTCCGGCAGGCTGAGATCGAGGTAGCGGAGCGCGCCGCCCTGCAAATCGAGCGTCAACCGGGTGAGCAGCCGGCCCTCGCCGGACAGCACGGAGACCAGCCGCGTGCCGGTCACGCGGACGGGCAGCGCTGCCGCCGTCTCGTGCCGCAGCACAGACAACGACAATTCGTAGTCCGGCTGGATGGTCCGGTAGCACAGCACGGCGTCCGAGAGATCGCCCGCCCCGAACAGCGCCGGCAGGCCGCGCGCATCCTCGGGTTTCAAGTCGGCCGGCTCGCCTTGGGGCCGCACCTGGGCGCGTCCGTCGGACAGCACGGCCAGGTAGCCGCGGGGCGGCTCGGTATCGAGCAGCCGGACCGGCTTGACGACCGCCTCGCGGGCGCCCAGCTCGAACGGCGCCTGGTAGCTCGCCTGGAGCGCGTAGGTCTGCTCGACCTTGTTATGGAGCGTGACCCGCCAGAGACCGCGGGCGGGATCGGCGGCCTGGACCTTGGCGATATCGGCGCCCGCGATGGAGAGCGGCAAATCCGCCTGGGGCGCCTGCAGGGTAAACACCTTGCAGCCCGCGTTTTCGATCCGGTACCGGATGTACACGCGGCCCTTCAGGAGCCCCTCGGTCACGTCCACGCGGTGCAGCACGTCCGGCTTGAGGACCGGGCTGAGGACATCCGTCTTGAGCACGAGGCTCCAGTCGGGCCGCAGCAGGCTGAAAGCCAGCACGCCGGGCTGACGCAGGTCCAGCTCGCGGGGATTGACCTCGCTGACCCCCTCCCGCTGGAGGGTAGTCAGGCGCACACCGCGCTCGCTCGAGACCACGAGCACGCCGGTATGCTTGAGCGCGTTGGACACGGCGATTTTCGGCACCACCAGGGTCTCGCCGATCCCCTTCTCCAGGCGGACCAGGACCACATTCAGTTCGCGCGCGCCGAGGACCGGCTTGCTGAAATGCACCACCACGGCGCGGGCCGGCTCCTGGATCTCGTCCCAGTGGCTTACCTCCTGCCCGCTCAGGCTTTCCATGTCGAAGCCCGGCGGCACGAGCAGGCTCAGGGAGAACAGGCCGGCCCTGGCCACGGCCACTTTGAGCTGGGTGGCCAGCACGATGCGCTCGTCGGAGACCGACAGGCTCCCCTTTTCCTCGACCCGTATTTCCGGGAGCACCTCGGCCACCTCGACCCGGATGGCACCGGGCCCCTCGTGGGTGCGGAAGGCGCGTCGCACGGCGGCGCCGGACGGCGGAGCCAGGTTCGGCGCGAAGTCGGAGATGTTCATGGCGCTCAGCGCGCCGGACTCGGCGACGGTCACCTGGACGCTATCGGGCGCGGCCAGGGCCACGGCCCCGCGCTGGCGCGCCGCGTCCTCGACGCGCGGCGCGCCGAGCGCGGCCTCGTACGGAAGCTGCTCGCGCGCGATCTGGGTGCCGACGGTCAGCCGGTAGCCGCCGCTCACCGGCTGCCGCAGGACGACCTCGAGCC
>CAZUYI010000263.1:3998-4376 GCA_964624095.1 uncultured Verrucomicrobiota bacterium
TGAACGACATCTCGTTCGCCGGCAAGTACGATAACGGCAACGACTTGCGCATTTACAACGGCGGCAGCGGCGACGAGTACATCCACATGGTCATGGTCGGCAAGCCGGCCGGCGGCGGCCCCACGGCCACGCCCACGCGCACGCCGACACGCACACTGACGCCCACGCCCGGCCCCGTGACGGCAATCACGTTCATGGGCTCGGGCACAACGAGCGCCAGCGCCTTGATCTCGCCCTGCGCGATTTGGCACAGGACCTCGTGCGCGCCCTGGATGACGCCTGGCTCGAGGGTAAACAGCGAGTTGACCTCGGCGAAAAAGAGGGTCTTTTCCAGTTCGGTCTTGCGCATCGTGGGCTGCCAGGCGAACTCGATCGGGC
>CAZUYI010000264.1:0-1532 GCA_964624095.1 uncultured Verrucomicrobiota bacterium
TTCGAGCCTGCGCTGGGCGCGCTGGCGACCCACTCGATCTTCGTCGGACACAACCGGAACGCCCATATCCGCTACAACACGGTCATCGGCGGCGGCACGGCCATTGCCGTCAAACATTCGGGCGGAGTCTTCACCGAGGGCGGGCTGTACTACAACATCGTCCGCAACTCGAACCTGTGCCTGGCCAACCGCGCGGCGCACGGGGTGTCCGTCTTCAACAACCTGGTCGTGACGGACAACCCGAACCTCGAGTACGTGATGGCGGTCTACTTCAAGTCGCTGCACACGAAAACCAGCGATGTGCCCGCCTGCCGGGATTGCGTCGTCAAGAACAACCTCGTGCTGTTCGATGCCCCGTACCAGGGCAGGCGCTGGAGCTATCTCTGGGGCGACACGGTCTACGCCACGAACCTGGTCTGCGACTACAACGGCGTCTTCAGCCGGGGCGCCGCGATCGTCATGGGCGGGGCCGGCCAGACCTGGGCCCAGTGGCAGGCCGCCGGGCGCGACCGGCACGGGCTCAACGCCGATCCCCGGCTCGGCGGCGACTTCGCGCCGCGCGCCGACAGCCCCATGCGGGCGGCCGGGGCCAATCTCGGCCCGGCCTACCGGTTCGGACTGAGCCCGCGCACGCAACCCCTGGCGGATGCCATCCTGGCGGGCCAGCCCGAGGCCGGCCCGTGGTGCCTGGGCGCGTATATCGAATCCACGGCGGTGGAGGCGAGCCGGTAAACGGAGGCGCGCGCGGAAGGACACGCGCGCGCGCGTCCGCCGGGCATGAAAAAGCTCGCAGTTGATCTTGCAGTGCAGACATGCACGATATAATGTTAAAAAGTTTGGGGCGTCTCCGTACGGCCTGCCGGCGGCTTGCCTGCGGGCTTGGGGCGGTTTTCAGGACGGCTGTCGCGGTCAGCGAACAGGCACGCGACGGGCGCGAATGGAGGCAACGTCATGAGCGCATCACGCTGGACCTGGGCGGTGTGGATGGCGGGGCTGGTATGGAGTCACACGGCCTCGGCCGACGGCACGGCATACGTGGCCAATGCCGGGCTGCACCTGACCCCGTACGATTCGTGGACGTATGCCGCCACCAGCCTGCACGACGCGGTCGCCACGGCCGCCGCCAGCAACTGGACCACGGTGCTGGTGTCGAACGGGACCTATTGCCTGACCGACCAGGTGACCATTGCCAAGGCCATGACCGTGCGTAGCTGGAATGACGGGGCGCTGGACGTCTCGGGAACGGTTCTCAATTGCGATAATTTTCCCGGCAAGGCCGTATCGAACCGGGCCTTTTATTTGTACCATAAGAACGTCGTGGTGGAAGGATTCACCATCACTAACGGGACGCCCATGCCGTTCAACTCGGCCAATGGGGGCGGCGCGGTCTACATCAAGCTGGGCACGGTGCGGCAATGCGTGCTCCGTGACAACACGGCCCATTCGGGCGGCGGCATCGAGATTATCGGCACCGGCGTGGTGGACGGCTGCACGATCGACAATTGCGCCTTCACTGGCAACGGCACCGGCAT
>CAZUYI010000264.1:1542-4358 GCA_964624095.1 uncultured Verrucomicrobiota bacterium
GGCGGGGGCGGTGGGATTCACGTGGGATTGCCGAATCGCGCGCTGATCAGCAACTGCGTCATCCGCGGCAACACGGTGCACTGGATGGCGGGCGGCGTGTACGCGGGCGACGACACCGAGATCACGGACTGCGCCATCCTGAATAACCTGGTGACCAATCGCTCGGGCGGCGGGGGAATCATTACCTTCGGCTATGTCGGCGAGTACCTGATTCGCAATTGCACACTCTCGGGCAACAGCACGCTCAGCAGCGGGGCCAGCAGCGCGCCCCACGGCGGGGCCATCTATTGCATGAACCAGTCCCGGGGCACCATCGAGAATTGCGTGATCGTCAGCAACTACGCCAAGGAAAGCGGCGGCGGCGCCTATTTCAACAGCTCGACCTGCCGCGTGGTCAATTGCCTGTTCGCCGGGAACCGGGCCGGGTATTTTGGGGCCGGGCTTCACCAGAACAGCGCCACGTCCCCTTTCGAACTCATCAACTGCACGATCGCCCACAATACGGGCGAAGGCCTCGGCGCGTATTCCGCCGCGGGCGGCGTCTCCCTGGCGGGCGGCGTCGTGAGCAATACGATCCTCTACGGCAACGTGCTGCTCGGCGGCGGCGTGTCGTCCAACTACAGCGTCAGCGCCGCCAACACGAAGTGCGGGTTCTGCTGCACCATGCAGACCAACGTACTGCTCCCGGGCGAGGGGCATCTTTATACCAACCCGCTGTTCGCCGCGCCGGGATCCGGCGATTTCCGGCTGAACCCGGCCTCGCCCGGCGTCAATGCCGGAACCAATCTCGACTGGACCGCCTCGGACACCGACCTTGACGGCCGCCGACGACTGGACCGGTTCAGCGGCCGGGTGGATATGGGCGCGTATGAGCATGTGCCGCGTGGCATGTTGATCAACCTGCGGTAGCCGGAGGCTGCATCTGACCGATCGGGGGGCGGGGTCGGTATCGGGGTCGAGAAGGAGACGGGATGGCGTTTTGGACCCCGACCCCGAAGGGAACGGGAGACGCCTCGGGCGCCGCCCGGCGGGTCCAGGCAACTCGCATGATTTAGCGCCGGACCCTCGATGATGACGTCCCTGGAACGATGCCTGGCGGCGATCAGCGGGGCCTGTCCCGACCGCGTGCCCGCCTACCTGCCGACCGTGGCCTGCGACGTGGCCAGCCGGCTGCTCGGACGCGAGGCGCACACCGGCTCGCCGACGCTCCACTATGCCTCCGCGCGCGCGTGGCTTCTCGGGCCGTCGGCCTATGCGGAATTCCAGGAGCGGGTCACCGACGATATCGTGGCCCTGCACCGGCTCCTCGACGTGGATGTGATCCGGTACGGGGGCCGCGGCGGCGTGCGGCCCAGCCGGCAACTGGACGAGTGGACCTTCCTCCGCGGCGAGCCCGACGGCGCGCACGAGGTCTGGCGCTATGATCCGGCGGTCATGAATTTCTTCCGGCTGTCCGCCGGCGGGCCGGCTCCGGCGCCGGAAGATTTTCCCGCGCGCGCCCGGGCCCTGCGCGCCGAGTTGCCGCGCCGCCTCGCCGAGATCGAGGCCACGGCCGGCGCCCGGGAGGAAGCCCTCCAGCGGCGCCTGGGTTCCTCCATGCTGGTGGCCGTCATGGGCGGCGGGCTGGGCATCGGCTATGACGAAGCCTCGCTGATGGCCACCGTGCTCGAGCCGGGCGCCGTGGCCGACCTGCTCGACGCCCAGCTCGAACTCGGCCTGGCGGCCGCCGAGTCCATCGCGCGGCGCGGCCTCAAGGTCATGCTGGGCGGCGGCGACATGGCCGACAAGAACGGGCCGCTCTACAGCCCGGCGGTTTTCCAATCCCTGATGCTGCCTCGCGTCCGGCGCCTGGCCGCCCGCTGCCGGGAGCTGGGTCTCCACTACGTGTGGCGCACCGACGGCAACCTCTGGAAGGTGGCCGACCTGCTCTTCGAAAAGGCGGGCATACCGGGCTTCGGCGAGGCGGACTACGACGCCGGCATGACCGCCGGCGCGCTCCGCGAACGCTATCCCCGGCTGGTCCTGTGGGGGAATGTGAGCGCCGCCGTCCTGCGGCGCGGGACGGAAGCCCGGGTCTATGCCCACGCGCTCGACCTGCTCGAAGCCGCGGGGGACACGCGCTATCTTCACGGGTGCAGCAACGCCGTGCTGCCCGGCACGCCGCCGGGCAACGTGCTGGCCATGATGAAGGCGAAGTCCGATTACGACGCCCGGCGCGCGCGTTCGTTATAGACCCACGTCCACGCGCACTTTCGGAAAGACGGTGAACCAGAACTGGACCCAGACGGCGAACTCGTCCTCGTTGCCGCCGTCCTCGTCGTCCTCTTCGTTTTGCTGGTACTCGACGCCCAGTTTCCAGGTGAGGCACTCGCGGGCGCGCCGCACGGACGCGCCCCAGGCCTCGAGGGTCGAGGTCTCGAATTCGTAGCGGCTGAACACGTCGTAGGACCAGGCGGACGTCGGTGAAAAGGACAGGTGCCCGTACAGCAGGCTGCTCGAGCCCTCGCGGTGCCGGTGCTCGAGGGCGTAATTCCAGAACGCGCGGTCGCGCACCGAGAGCCGGGTGTTCACGGAATCGAGCTGCGACTCGGTGAGATCGTAGGCGCCATCCATCTTGAGCTCGATCCAGTCGAACGGCCTCGAGCGCACGTCCCAGCCCGCCTCCCTGAAAGAATCCTGGTCGTCCTCGGGACTCAGGTACCAGGTGGTCCAGACATCGGCGTTGATCAGGTCGTATACGTCGTGGCGCTTGAGGTTCTGCTTGTTGAAGCGCTGGGTCTGGATCTTGTTGCGCAGGCCGAGCCGGACCTCGTTGG
>CAZUYI010000265.1:0-2796 GCA_964624095.1 uncultured Verrucomicrobiota bacterium
ATTCCAGGCGCCGGACGGCAAGCCGCGGCGGGCCTTCGAGTTCCCCGCGCCCGCCCCGCGGGAGTGAAGAGAGACGCCGAAGCCAGACACCGGAGACCAGACACCAGACGCCAGACGCCGGAGACCAGAGACCAGACGCCAGACGCCGGCTTGCCCTGCGTAGCCGCTTCGGCGAAGCAGGGACGCCGGACATGATAAGGAGTCAGAAGCCAGAATGAAAAAAGAGAGTGTTGAGACCGACTGGATCCGGAGTTGCACCCGTCGCGTGATGGCGGGAGGCCACGTCCCCGACGTTGACCAGCTCGAGGGGTTCGAGCCGCTGCGCCGGGAGCTGAACCTGCCGGACCTGCTCGAGCGGGTGGACCCGCGCGAGATGGTGCGCGCCGTGCGCCGGGCGCATGGCCAGGCCTTCTGGTTTTACGCCAAGTGCCATTACGGGAACGCCTATTATCCCAGCCGGGTCGGCCACGTGCATTCCGCCCTCAAGGGGCGCGACCTGTTCGGCGAGCTGTGCGAGGCCTGCCTGAGCGAGGGCGTCGTGCCCCTGGCGGTCTACGAGTTCTCCGACTTCCGCATGCCCAAGGACCATCCCGACTGGTGCCATGTCATTCCCGCCCCGCCCGGCGCCGGCAAGCAGGATATCACCGACGCCTCCCAGGGTGGGCGCGTCCAGGGGCCCTGCCTGAACGGGCCCTACGGTGAGTTCGTGCTCGAGCAAATGCGGGAGATCGTCTCGCAGTACTCGGTGCGTGGCGTCTACATCGATTTCCTGGGCCTGTTCGGCTACGAACGCTGGCGCTGCCCTTATTGCGGCCCGAAATTGAAAGCGGCGCTGGGCCGCGAGTTTACCGGGATCGAGGCCTTGAGCCATGCCGAGCGCGTGCGGTACCAACAGTGGCGCTGGAGCCAGTACGACGCCTATGCCCGGCGCGTGCGCCGCGTCATCAAGAGCCGCCGCCCCGACGTCGCCTTGGTTCACAACTTCCATGCCTTCTTCGTGCCGGGCAATTCGCAGGTGTTCGACCTCGCCGCCCGGCACTGCGATTTTCTCACGGGGGACCTGTTCCACCTGCGCTACGGCATGCTGAAACTGAGCTGGAAACTGCGCGTCCTGGCCGCCGGCAGCCGCCCCAAGCCGGCCGAGTCCCTTCTGGATTCCGCCACGGCGTTCCAGTGGGACTTCCGCACGCCCAAGGCGCTCGACAGCTACCGCGCCGAACTCTGGACGGCGCGCGCGCTCAACGTGGCCGCCTGCGCGTCGTTCATGTTCAACTTGGACGGGACCTTCGACCGGCCGATCGTGGCGCTGATCGAGCGCGTGCTGGCCGAACAACAGGCCGCCGAGCCCTGGCTCGAAGATATGGAGCCGCTGGCGACGGTCGCGCTGGTCTATTCCGGCCGCACGCTGGCCTTCCGGCCGCCGGAATCGGCCGGCACCTACGCCTCCGTGCAGCATCACAGCTTCGACATGGAAGGATGGGCCCAGGCCCTGATCGCCACCCACCGGCTCTGGGACATGCTCGACGAGTCCCGACTCGACCCGGAATCGCTCCGCCGGTTCCGCGTCCTGATCCTGCCCAACGTCTCCTGCCTGGACCGCCGTGCGGCGGAGGCCGTCAGGGCCTTCGTGCGCCGGGGCGGCGCGCTCATCGCCACCGGCGATACCTCGCTCTTCGACGAGGCCGGCCGGCGCCGGACCGACTTCCGGCTCGCCGACGTCTTCGGGGCGCGGTTCAAAGCCGACCGGCGCGCCGACTGGAACGACCTGGTCCTGGACGAGCCCGCCCTGCTCCCGCGCGAGCCGTGGGTGAGCCCGGTGCTGCGCCTCTCGGACGGGCAGCTCGAGGTGCGCGCGGCGCGCGGCGCCGCCCGGCTCGCGCGCGTGGGCCGACAACTGAACCCCACCCTGCTTACGCTCCAGACCTTCCCGACGCCCGCGCCGGGGCTCCTGCGTCAGCGGTTTGGGCGCGGCGTCTGCTGGTATTTTGCCGGCAAGCCAGGCTTGCAGTACCGGCTGTACGGGCAGCATAACGTCAAGCGGCTCCTCGCGGCCGTCCTCGATCGGGCCGCCGGGCCCGGCGACCCGGTGCGGCTCGAGGGGCCGGAGTCCATCGAGCTGTTCGCGCACCGGCAGCGGCGCCCGCGGCGGCTCGTGGTGAACCTGGTGCATACGCTCCCGGGCGTCTGCCGCTCGGCGGGCGGGTTCATTGCGCCCGACGGCAAGGTCCGGCCCGGCCGCTTCGAGGAAATCGAATCCATGCCGCCCGTCCGCTCGGCCACGCTCTGCGTGCCCATGGCCGGCCGGCGCCGCCCGCCGCGCGTGACCCGGGTGCCGTCCGGCCGCGTGCTGACCGGCCGGGTGACGGACGGCGAATACCGGGTCCGCTTGACCAACCTCGGCGTGCATACCATGCTCGCCATCGAATAACGGAGGAGCCTTCATCATGAAATACACAACGAGTGGTACATGTCTCTTCATCGTTAGCCGCTCTCGTCGCCCGCTATCGTAAACCGACGCGCAAAGTCTGAAAACAGGGGAATCGGCGGACGAGAACGGGCGACGAGAACGGAAAACGAGTAAAGAGGAGTTCCATCGTCCACCGCTCTCGTCGCCCGCTATCGTAAACCGACGCGCAAAGCCCGAAAACAGTGAATCGGCCGACGAGAACGGATAACGAATGGTGTCTGTCCAAATCACAACCAACCGGGAGGAAGCCCATGAAGACGCGAGGCGGAACGGCGGGGGCGGGCGGGCGGCGGACGGCGAATACCGAGTCCGCTTGACAAACCTCGGTG
>CAZUYI010000265.1:2814-4352 GCA_964624095.1 uncultured Verrucomicrobiota bacterium
CATACCATGCTCGCCATCGAATAACGGAGGAGCCTTCATCATGAAACACACCCGATGCACCTTGGCGATCGCCTGCGCCCTGGGCGCCGGGGCCGGGCCCGCGCCCGCGCCCGCCGCGCCGCCCGCCGAACCAGCCCGAGCGCCCCGCTCGACCACCGTGCCGGAGCCCCGGCCGGACCTCTCCTGGTACCAGGCGCAGCACGAGGAGCGGCTCAAAGAGGTCGCCAAGGGCGGCTGGGAGATCGTGCTGCTCGGCGATTCCATCGTCACGTCCTGGACCCCAAAGCGCCGCCCCGCCTGGGACGCGTACAAGGTCCTCAACCTCGGCTGCGCCGGGGACCGCACCGAGAACCTGCTCTGGCGCCTCGCCCACGGCGAGGTGGACGGATTGTCTCCGAAGGTGATTGTCCTGCTGATCGGCTCCAACAATACCGGGCACCGCCGTGACCCGCCCGACCGGATCGCCGCCGGCATCCGCGCCATCCTCGACGACCTGCATCGGCGCATGCCGCAGGCCCGCGTCGTCCTGCTCGGCCTCGTGCCGCGCGGGCTGACAGCCGACGACTTCGCGCGCGTCAATAACCGGAACACCAACGCGCTCATCGCCTCCTTTGCCGACAACGAGAAGGTGTTTTTCGCGGACGCGAGCGCCGGGTTCGTGCGCCCCGACGGCTCGCTGGCCGACTGCTTCGGCAAAGACAAGGTGCACCTGAACGACGCCGGCTATGCCCTGCTGATGGAGTCCGTCGGGCCGCTCGTGGCGCGGCTCATGGGCGCGCCGTGACCGAGTATCGTCCGCCGCGCAAAGCCTGAAGAGTGGTACATGTCTCTTAATCGTCCACCGCTCTCGTCGCGCGCTATCGTGAACCGACGCGCAAAGCCTGAAAACAGTGGAATCGGCGGACGAGAACGTGCGACGAGAACGGACCACGAGTGGTGCATGTCTCTTAATCGTAAACCGCTCTCGTCGCCCGCTATCGTGAACCGACGCGCAAAGCCTGAAAACAGTGGAATCGGCAGACGAGAACGTGCGACGAGAACGGACCACGAGTGGTGCATGTCTCTTAATCGTCCACCGCTCTCGTCGCCCGCTATCGTAAACCGATTCGAAAAGCCTGAACACAGGAAAGCCGGCAGACGAGCACGGAAAACGAATGGTCTGTTCCCATTCACAACACCAACCGGGAGGGATCCCATGAAGACGCGAGGCGGAACGGCGGGGGCGGGCGGGCGACAGTGGGCCATCGTTCTGGGCTGTCTCCTGGCCCTGGCGGCGAGCGTTCGCGCGGGCACGACATACTATGTCTCCGCGCATGGTTCGGACGAAAACGAGGGCTTGAATGGGTGGGCCGACGCCAAGCAGACCATCGCCGCGGCGGTGGCCCTGGCCACCACGCCCGGTGACGTGGTCTGGCTTTCCAACGGCGTGCACGCCATCGCCGCGCAAGTGACCCTCAATGAGGCCATTACGCTCCAGGGATACACCACCAATGCGGAGGAGACCGTGATTGACGGCGGCTATCCCGGCCAGTCCATCC
>CAZUYI010000266.1:0-4351 GCA_964624095.1 uncultured Verrucomicrobiota bacterium
AGGGCCGCTCGTTTGACGGGAGCCGGCTCCCGGCGCCCGCCGTGATCCAGGACCTGGCCTCGCAATGCGTGGGACGGGTGTGCGGGCCGGCGCCCGGCAACTTCTGGTGGGACATGTGCGCGGGCGCCGGCGGCAAGAGCCTGCATCTGTCCGACCTCATGGCCGCGCAGGGCACCGTCCTCGCAACCGATATCCGGCCCGGCCTGCTGGAGACCCTGCGCCGCCGCGCGCGGGAGGTGTCGGCGCGCCGCATTCGAAGCCGCGCCTGGGACGGGCGCGAGGATCCCCTGCCCGGCCGTCTGTTTGACGGCGTCCTGCTGGATGCGCCCTGTTCCGGACTCGGCACGTGGGCGCGCAATCCCGACGCCCGCTGGCGCACAGACCCCGATACGGTCGGACGGCGGCGCCGGGACCAGGACGCGTTGCTGAACTCGGCCGCCCGCAACGTCCGACCGGGCGGCGTCCTGGTCTATGCCGCCTGCACGCTTGCGGCGGCCGAGACCATCGGCCCGATCGAAGCCCTGCTCCGCGCGCGCCCGGACTTCCACCCGGCCCCCGTGCCGCACCCGCTGACGGGCGAGCCGACCGGCGGGCTCCTCTGGATCTGGCCCTGGGCTCACGCCTGCAACGGCATGTTCATCGCGCGGCTCGTGCGCGACGGGTAGCCCCGCGTTTCGGAAAGGCCGGGGCGCGGATAGGCGTCGGGCGAGGCTGGATGATCCCTGACCGGCCTCGGCGGCGTTACGCCATCATCCCGGCGAGGACGTCGTCCAGCTCGGCCAGACCTCGGTCGCGGTCGAAGCGGCGGACTGCCAGCGCCCGCGCTTTTGCGCCCATCGCCGCGCGCAGGCGGCTGTCCGAGAGCAGCAGCCGGATGCCGGACAGCATCCGTTCCGGCGTGTCGGCCAGCAGCAGGGCGTCGTCCGCGTTTTCGGCAATGCCTTCCGCGCCCAGCGAGGTGGACACCACGGGGACTCCGGCGGCCAGCGCCTCGAGGATTTTTGCGCGGAATCCGGAGCCTATCCGGATCGGGCAGATAAAGACCCGCGCCCGGGCCAGGTACGGGCGCACGTCGTCAACTTCGCCCGTCATCACGACCCGGGGATCGCGCCGGGCCCACTCGATCAGCGACGGCTGGGCGCCGCGCCCGACCACGAAAAACCGTAACTGCGGGTACTCTTTCCGCAGACGCGGCCAAACCGTGCGCCCGAACCAGCGCACGGCGTCCCGGTTGGACTCGTTGTGATAGTAGCCCACGAACAGCAGGCATTCTTCCCGGCCGGCATCGGGGGTCGGCGTAAAATAGGACGTGTCCACGCCGTGCGGCACCACGCTGATCCGCAGGTTGGGCGCATAGCGCAGCAGCACGCGGCGCTCCTGCGGGGTCAGCACGAGGATGTGATCCATGTTGCGATACATGGCAAACTCGAACTCGCGCACTCCGTTGAACCCGATACGCTTCGCCAGCCCGGCCGGCGTCCAGCGGTTCAGCCGGATCACCGTCGCGTACGCCTTCGTGCAGCACTCGTGGCAGGAAACCAGGCGGCGCACGGCCGGCAGGTACGGGTTCCAATACAGGTACTGGCCCATCACCGAGTATTCGGCCAACACCGCGTGGTGCCGCTCGCGCGAGACCAGGTCGCCCAGGCGGCAGGCCATGGCCCGCGAATACAACTCCCGGAACGGGGACGGCCGTGTCGAGAAGAACCGCGCCCGCCAGGACGCCAGCGGCGCCGGCACGAGGTCCAGCGTGCGCACCCACGGCCGCAACGCCTCGGCGGCGGACACTTCGCCCGGCTCCGCGAACGAGAGCACGCTGACCTCGTGCCCGCGCTGTGCCAGGTAGCGCAGCCGGTTGTAAATAATGATCGAGCCGCTGATGCCCCGGGCCTGCGGCACCAGCCGCGTAAGAAATAACAGCTTCATGCGCCGATTCCCGCCGGACCCATCGCCGTACTGCATCTTTGCAAAACGCCCGGCTTTTGCAAGAATCTCTCCGGCATGCATTCGTCCGATACCATAGCGGCCATCGCCACGGCGCCCGGCCCGGCCGGCATCGCCATCGTCCGGCTCTCCGGTCCCGCCTGCCTCCAGATTGCCGACCGCCTGGTCGCCTGCGCCCCGCCGCCCCCGTCGCGGCGGCCACCCGGTACGGTTGTCCGCGGCACCGTCCGGTCTGACGGCCAACTCCTCGACGAGGCCCTGATTCTCGTCATGCGCGCGCCGCGCAGCTATACCCGCGAGGATGTGGTCGAAATCCAGTGCCATGGCGGGAGCCAGCCCGCGGCCCGCATTTTAAAGGCTGTCCTGAAGGCCGGCGCCCGGCCGGCCGAGCCGGGCGAGTTTACCCGCCGCGCCTTCCTCAACGGCCGCCTCGATCTCGTCCAGGCGGAAGCGGTCATTGACCTGATTCAAGCCCAATCCGAACGCAGTGCCGCCGCCGCGCTCGAACAACTCGAAGGCCGGCTGAGTAAGTCCTTCCATGCGCTCTACGACTCGCTCATTGCCCTGTGTACAGAGCTTGAAGCCCACCTGGATTTCTCGGATGACGAGCTACCCGATTCCCTGATTCCGGATGCCATTCAATCGCTTGGAAACGTTCGGAACCGGATTGAGGCGCTGCTGGAAACCGCTCAAGGCGGCCATATCCTGCGCGAAGGCCTGCTGGTCGTGATCTCCGGACAGCCCAATGTGGGTAAATCAACGCTGTTCAACGCGTTGCTGGGGAAGCCGCGCGCCATTGTGTCGCCCATCCCCGGAACAACCCGCGATACAATCGAAGAAACGCTGCTAATTGATGGGATCCCAGTCCGACTGGTGGACACGGCGGGACTGCGTGAATCATCCTGCGAGGTCGAGCGCGAGGGCGTCATGCGCGCGCAACAGCACATCGCGCGCGCCGACCGGCATCTTTACGTCATAGATGCATCCAAGCCATTGGATAGCAATGACATAAAAATTGCCGAGTCCCTCGACCCCGCCACGACCCTCATGGTGTTCAACAAGATTGATCTCGGCATAAAGACCGATATCGAGGCATACCCAAAGTCGTTCGAGCGGGTTTTAACACAACTGCTTGAAGATAAAGGGGCAGAAGAAATATTATCTCTTCTAAAATCCAGTCTATTAACATCGTATAATATTGATAACAAGGCGTTTATATCATTAAGGCACCAATCTGCCCTGCAGAAGGCCATGGAAGATGTGTCCATTGCCATTCAAAGATTGTCAGACAACAGACAAGATCAAGTGGTGTTGGCCATTGAAAACATTCGATTTGCCGCGGAATCGGTTGGCAGCATTACCGGCAGATCGTATCACGAAGAGCTTCTCTCCTCAATTTTTTCTAAATTCTGCGTTGGCAAATAGCAATTGCAGGTAAATTCAGGAAAATGCCGAAGCCTTTCGATATCATCGTCGTTGGGGCCGGCCATGCCGGCTGCGAAGCCGCACTGGCTGCTTCCAGGATGGGTTCGCGCGTTGCGCTGATTACAATGGGGCGGCGATCCGTTGCCAGAATGTCATGCAATCCTTCGATTGGCGGCATAGGAAAATCGCATCTTGTCATGGAGCTGGACGCGCTCGGCGGAGAATCCGGAATCAACACCGATTACACAGGCATACAGTTTAGAATGCTGAATATGCGCAAGGGCCATGCCGTACAATCATTGAGAGTCCAATGCGACAAGGACGCTTTTTCGTCAAGAATGCTTTCCATTCTGGAGAACACCCAGAACCTTGAAATCATAGAAGACACCGTGACAGAAATTTTAGCGTTATCAGGTTCATTTTCAGCAGTCAAAACCCTTTCAGGACGCGAAATCCACGGCAACTCTGCCATTTTAGCCACAGGCACGTTTTTAAATGGCGTAATATTTTATGGCGGCGAATCATTCCCATGCGGGCGATCCGGAGAGCCGGCATCAACAGGACTCGTTGATTCACTGAAAAAACTCGGATTCAAGCTATCCAGATTCAAGACTGGAACCCCGCCAAGAATTGACAAGCATTCCATTGATTACTCGGGAATGGAAGAACAGCCAGGCATTCAGCCGCCAAGGTTCTTTTCTTCGGCTGCAGCGTCTGATTATGAAATGTTCCACGTGGAACATATTGAGCCTGACATAGCCCAGCTTCGCTCAATGTTCCACGTGGAACAATTCCTGCCGGCGATGAGGCCGTGGCTACCGGGGTCAACCCAGATTTCATGCTTTCTTACGCACACGACGCCAAAAACACACGAGATCATTGCATCCAATCTCAAATCCAGCGCCCTGTATGGCGGCTATATCACAAGCACGGGAGTTAGGTACTGTCCTTCGGTAGAGGATAAAATCGTAAAATTTCCTGG
>CAZUYI010000267.1:0-1209 GCA_964624095.1 uncultured Verrucomicrobiota bacterium
GTTTGTTCATCGCGCTATGCCTCCGTGTAAAGGACTCGATGTGCCGCCGGACAGCAACCAGCCCGACAGCCTTTCCTTGTTGCTCAATTTTTTACTCCCTGTCCACCTCAAACGCAATTGCTTTTTTTGCATGACCTGAATACCGGCAGCACGCCATGGCCTGTCATGCTGGCGCTGTTGTTGAACTGCACGCCCGCATGCGAGTTAAACGGGGCTGAAATACTCCCTTGCTCAATCCGCGTATTTTGTGTAGTCAGTGGTCATGACTCATGGCGTGAGTCCCTGCGTTTCCGGCCGCTGGCCGGGCTTCTGGCTGGCGTGCGGGGCGGCGCTGGCCGCGCCGGGCGCGCCGCTCGGCGCCGGGGCGGAGCCGGCCGCCGCGCCGCTCCCGGCGACCGGGGCGGTGATCGAACATCTCGAGCGTGAGCAGGCGATCTGGCTGCGCGGGTTCCCGCGGAACCGGCCGGCGACGCTCGAGGACCTGCGGGCCGCGGACGCCGCCCACGGCTGGGGCAAGACCGCCTACGATCCGGCCACCGACACCACCACGCTCGACGCCTCGCTGTGGATCGGCCACACAGGGGACTGGGCCCCGACCTACGTTCAGCTCGGGCGCCCCGACCACGAGCGCGAGACCCTGGTTTTGCGCGGCAATCTCTGGATCCGGCCGCCGCGCCGCAGCGCGGCGCGTCCGGACGGGCGGCTGGGTCTGTCCAACCGGCTGACGCTCGGCGACCCGGGGAATCCGGCCATCCGGGCCAGCCTGAAATTCGACTGCGCGGCGAGCGGGCAATACTGGATTTTCATCGGCCACCGGGACCGCGAGCTCGGCATTACGGCCGGCGGCGAACTGGCGGTGTATAACGGCACGATCACCGCGGCGGACCCGGCCCCCGCACGCCGGCCGGGCGGCGCACGGGATATCGGGGCCCTGCATGCCGGCTGGTACGCGGCCCGGGTCGAGCTGGTGAACGCGGCCGTATCCCGGATTAACGGGGCCGTGACGTACGGCCTGCAGGCCGGGGGCTTCCCCGCGTATGGGATACGCGTCGCGACCTACCGCATCGAGGGGAGCCGGTTCGAGCAGTGCGGGACCGTGCTGCAAGGGAACGAGCAATCCGTCGCGGATTGCCGGTTCGAGCGGCTCACGCAGGCGGCGATCGCGGCGGACCGGATCACGTGCGTGCGGTGCGTCTTTGCGGAAAACGA
>CAZUYI010000267.1:1309-2589 GCA_964624095.1 uncultured Verrucomicrobiota bacterium
CACGTCGCCTTACGCGGCCGCCGTGCGGCGCGGGATCGCCGTGACCGGACCGGACGGCCGCACGCCGGCGCGGATGGAAGACGGAGCGCTGCTGGTTGCGACGCGCCGGCTGCAGGCCACGGACGATCCGCTCCAGCCGCGCGAGGACCCGCTGGCGTATGAGCTGACCGTGGACGCGGCGGGCTTCCGGGGCGTCCGGGGCCCGGTGCCCGTGACGGCGCTCGAGGCGCCGCTCCCGGTCCGGCTCGAGCGGGTCGCCGGACACTGACAGGCCGGCCCCGGGGCATTTCACAAGACACAAGGAGGACACCCATGAACCGTACGGCGCTCGCGGCAGGACTTGGCCTGGTGGTCGCGCTCGGAATGCCGGAACGCATGCCGGCGGAGGTGCCGGCAGGCGCCTCGAACGCGCCTCCAGCCGAACGCGGCTGGACGCTGGGCGAGCTGTACACGCGCTCGGGCGTTTTCCTTACGCCCGCGCGCAAGGTGCGGCTGGGCCCGGATACCCACGGGCGGGCCTGGGATTTCAGCCGGCCGGACCGGGGCCAGTTCACGTTTTTTGGCGGCGTCACGAACGTCGAGGCCACGGCGGAAGGCGCGCTGGCCGTCACGCTCACGGACACGGTCGGGACGCTGGGCTGGGGCAACTATGCCGGGCTCCAGCCGGAGAAGGAGCGGGTAGCATTCCGGCCGCGGTTCACGCTCTCCCTGAATGTTCGCCAGTCGCGGGAGACCCCCACGGCGCTCACCGTGCGCTACTGGTCCGGCGGCAAGCGGGGCGCGGTTTCCGGGAAAGGGTTCAGTGCCGCCGAACAAGTGAAGACCGTGTCGGGCACGAACTGGCAAGAACTGACGTTCGCCGCATATCGGCCGATGAGCCAGGACGGCTTTGACCTCGAGCTCAAGGGGGAGCCTGGGAACCGGCTCGAGTTCAAGGACCTGGAGATCGCGCACTACGAGGCCCAGGGCTGTTTCCGCAAGCAGATCGCGCTGCCGGCCGGCGCCGTGTGGCGCGCGGTGGCCGAGGTGGGCGCGATGACGTACTTGTACGTCAACGGGCGGGAGGTCCCCTCGCCCAGCGGCGAGCGTCCCTACGGACTGTACGGCAGCGAGTCGCTGGACCTGGGCGCGTATTTCGAACCAGGGCGAACCAACGTGATCGCCGTGTACGGCCGGCGCGAGGGCCTTTCGGCAGAGTATCTCCCGTATATCTGCATGCAGGGCAGCGTGATCATGCGCTCGGGCGAGCGGTTTTCGCTCGATACGGACGGGTCCTGGAA
>CAZUYI010000267.1:2689-4343 GCA_964624095.1 uncultured Verrucomicrobiota bacterium
GTGCACGACGGCCCGCTCCGCCTGGCCCACCCGGAATCCGGCCAGTTTTACTACACCGATGGGCAGAACCTGGTCTTCCACGGCTACGCGCCCGCCGGGCTGGCCGGCAAGCACCCGGCGCTGACCTGGACCCTCAGCCGCTACGAGGGAGGCGTTGTCACGGCGCTCGAGTCGGGCACGGCGGATGCGTTCGAGCCGGACGGGGATTCCATCCGCTGCATGGTAAACGCCGGGCCGCGCCCGCGCGGGATTTACCTCTTGACCGTCGTCTTGAAGGCCGGCGCGGATATCCTGGACGAACCTGCGCCCGAGCCGCTGGTGGTCACTGGCCGGCTGCCGATGCGGGAAACGGAGGGCGCGACCTACACCCAGGACATGGACCTCGCGCTGGAGCGGGAAATAGACCTGACCGATCCGAAGGACGGCCCGTGGCTCGAGGCCTCGGGCATCGGCCGGGCCGCCGCGCCCGTCGAGGACCCGGAATCGGGCATCACGAACGCCGCGATCGTCACGCGCGGCGGCCTGACGTACCGCGAAACGCAGCCGCATGCCGGAGCGGTGATCTCCTACCTGTATGCCTTCAAGCATCCGGGCGATTTCTACCTGCTGGAACTGGAGTATCCCAACGACATGCGGCGCATGATGGGCGTGGCCTGCTGCCCGCGGAACTGGGGCTTGAGCTCACCCGCCACCTATTCCAAGACCGGCGCGGCCGTCTGCACCGGCGACCGCTACCCGGTGACCGGATCCATGCAGACGCTGCGCTGGCTGTACCGGCCGGACCCCGGCAACCACGCGCTGAACCTGGTGACGCTGCTCAATACCCCGGCCGCCGGCGCCGCGCTGCGCATCCATCACATCAAGAACGGGCTGCCGGCGCTGCGCGCGCCGGAGCGGCATACCCGCTGGAACGGGCTGCTCACGGAACGGACCCGGGCCAATCCCGACCGGTTCGGGATCGAAGCCAAGCCGCCGATCGAGGACCGGGCGGAGGCGCAGCGCCAGCAAGGCTCCGCGGCGGCCATCCAGCCGGTGCTGAAAACCTGCGAGAAGCTGGCGAAGCACCTGGACAGTTGCGAAGCGTTCGCGCGCTACATGCGGTTCACGGGCCAGAACGTGCACATCATGGGCAGCTACCAATACAGTCGCGACAACCCGCCGGGGTACCTGCCCGAATGGATGTTCCCCTGCGCCCGGGTGAAGGGAGACATCCGGGACGTGTTCGCGCGGGTCATGCGGGACAACGGCATTGATTTCTACGCGCACATCGAATACGTGCATGCGCCGGAACTCTTGGCGGTGGCCGACAAACGGGCCAAGCGCCCGGAGGCGGGATTCTGGGACACGCCGTACCTGGTCGAGCCCAACGGCCGCGAATACATCAACAACGACGGGAAATACGGATTCAACTTCAACCACCCGGCGGTCCGCCAGGCCATGCTGTTCACCCCGGCGGATATCGCGCGCAAGTTCCGGGCGCTCCCGAACTTCAAGGGGATCGTCTGGACTCCCTATTTCGGCGGAGACTTCCTGCCCACCTACCGCGGCCGCCTGCCGCACGGTAAAGGCCTGTTTCACGTGTGGACCGTGGACGAATTCACCTACTACGGCTACGGGGACGTCACGCTGCGCGAGTTCGAGCGCGAGACCGGCC
>CAZUYI010000268.1:0-4330 GCA_964624095.1 uncultured Verrucomicrobiota bacterium
GATCGGCGGGCCGGGCAAGGAGTTCTGGGCCGGCGGCCGGAACTGGCCGGTCTCCCAGCGCATGCAGCGGCTCATGGTGGATGCAGACGGGAATCCGACGCCGGAGAGAAACCTGTACGGCCAGTGGCGCATGGAAATCTCTCCGGAACAGGCGCGGACGCGGGACCTGTTCCTGCACCTGATCCAGGTGGGCGACAAGACGGCCCTGACGGAGATGACGCCCTCGACCCTGATCGAGGACGACCGGACCGCCGGGGTCGAGTTCCAGGCCGGACCGCGGACCGTGCGGGTGGTGTTCCACAAGGATGGTGACGTGGGCGGACACATCCGGATCGCCGAAGGAAGTCGGGTGCCGGCGGACCAGCCGCTGGCGACGGCCGTTCAGAAGCAGGAAGGCCTCGCGCTGGTGAAGTGACGGCCCGCCGGATGCAATCGCGGCGTGCTCTCGCCGCCCGTTCTCGTCCGCCGGAAGCGCAAGGATCGGTTGACGAGAGCGGGCGACGAGAACGGGGGACGAGGAAGCCGAGGCGCGCGTGACAGGACAGATGCCGAACGGGCTGCAACGACAGGCTGTCAAATCCTGCGGGGAGAACATCCGCGATGACACACAGGCAATCAGCGATGGCGGCGGCCGTCGTGCTGGGCATGGTCTTGGGCTGGATCGGCTTCGTGCAGGCGGCCGGGACGCCGGCTTGGCCGGCGGAGTGGACGGCCTTCGGGCCGGTGCCGCGGGCCGCGGGCATGGAGACGACCGGACACCCGGGCCGCGACCAACTATTGCCGGGCTCGGTCCTGGCGTCCATCCCAGACACGCTGGAGATCGGGAGCCAGACGTACAAGGGGAAGCCGGTCTCGCCGGATGCCGGGGGGCGGTTCGACCTTGGCGCGCTGTTCGGCGGCGCACAGCGGGGCAACACGGTCTACCTGCTGGCGCCCGTAACGGCTGAGTCGTCCACGGTCCTGGCGGTCGGCGCGGGCGCGGACTGGTGGATGCAGTGGTGGCTGGACGGGCGGCCGGTGTTTGACACGCTGGCGACGGGCAACCGGAAAGCGCCGATCAGCCCGGACAACTACACCTTCGAGCTTTCGCTGGCGCAGGGGGACCACGTCCTGGCCGTGGCAGTGATCAGCGGGAGCGGCGAGTTCATGCTGACGGCCGGTCTGGCCAATCAGACCCTGTCGGGCTATGCCGAGGCGATGGAAGCCGGGCGCGAGGCCCGCTTTCGCTGCGATCAGTATTACGTGACGGAAGCGCTTGGCGAGGCGCGCGCGGCCTATGCGGCGGCGGCTGAACGGGCGGCCACGGATACGGAAAAGGCGGCGGCACTGCTGGGACTGGCGGCGGCCTGGCAGGCGGAGCGGCGCGCTCCGGACCGCGACACGGTGCGGCGGCTCTGCCAGGAGGTTCTGGGCCTGGCGGGCGCCGGCGCGGCGCAGTGGGGTGATGCCGCGCTGCTTCTTGGCGATGCCTGGCGGGACGACCGTCAGTTCGACCGCGCGCGGGAAGCCTACGCGCAAGCAGCCGCCGTGGCGTCGCGGCCGGGCATCGCCCGCAAGGGGTATACCGCCACACGGTACGTTCACAAGGGGCAAAGCGCCACGGCGCGCAGCTACCTGCTGGAAGGCAATCTTTCGGCGGCGCGCCAGGTGTTGGACGAGCTGTTGGCCCGGGACTGGATGGCCGAGAAGCCGGAGTTGCGGGGCGACGCGGAGGCCTTGCGGGAAGTGGTCGACCTGGCCGGGCAATGGGACGGAGCGCGGCGGGCGCGGATCGAGGACGCGCTCGCGGCGCTGCGCGCGCGGGATCCCAACGACCGGGCGGGCGCCGCGGACGCGTTGGGCGTGCTGGGCGCCGCGGAGGCCGTCCCGCGGCTCGCCGAGGTGCTGCGCGACGCGCACGCGGACGTGCGATGCCACGCCGCCGCGGCGCTCGGTCGGATCGGAGATGCAGGCGGAACCGCATCCCCGATCCCGGCTCTCGTGGCCGCGCTGGACGACCTGGAGCCGCGCGTGCGCAGGACGGCCGCCGACGCGCTGGGCCGGATGCCGGATTCCCGGGCGGTGGAGCCCCTGGTGGCGCGACTCAAGGATAAGGACCCGGCCGTGCGATGCGCGGGCGCGGCGGCCCTGGCCATGATCGCCGATGCCCGGACAACGCAGCCGCTGGCCGAGGCACTGGCCGACGCCGACCCCGGGGTGCGCCGGGAGGCGCTCAACGCGCTCGTCCACTCGGCAGACGATCTCGCAACAATCCTGGAATCCGTCATCGCGGCCCTGAACGATTCGGAGCCGGCGGTGCGGCGCCAGGCGGCGGAGGCGCTCGGCCGCGCCAGCGCCGGAACGGGGCTGGATCCGCTGATCGCAGCCCTGCGCGACGCCGATCCGTCGGTCCGCCGGACCGCGGCGGAGTCGCTGGGCCGGCTCGGCGATCCGCGGGCCGTGGAACCGCTCATTCCCCTGGACACCGATTCCGTGCTGCCCGTCAAGCAGGCGGCGCGCGGCGCGCTCCAGCGCCTCACGGGCGCGACCGTGGCGCCGTTGGGCTGGAAGGCGTGGTGGGATCAGCACCGGGCCGCGCTCCGTTGAGGCAAGGCATTCGCGTCATGAACCGTGCGGCTCAAGGATAAAGAGATGAATGCATGGATGAGATGTACGGTGGCGTGCGCCGGGGTGTGGCTGGCGGCGGCCCGGGCGGCGCCGGCGGCCGAGCCGATTCCAGATATCAACACGGTGGCGGCGCGCCTGCGGTTCGAGCGGCCGCGCCTGTTCCTCACGCCGGACCGACTGGCGGCCATCCGGCGGGACGGCCTGTCGGCGGCCCAGCAGGCCTGGCTGACGGCCTTGAAGCGCCAGGTCGATACGCATTGCGCGCCGCCGGACCTGGATCCCGCGTTCCTGCTCAGCCCCGAGAACGGGGTGCGCTACACCGCGACCCATACGCCCCGGGTCAGGGATGGGGACTGGGGGCACGTGGCCGCGCAGGCGGCCCTGGTCTGGCTGTTGACCGGCGACCGTGAATACCGCGACCGGGCGGTGTCATTTTTGGCTCACGCAGCGGCCGTGTGGGACCTCATTTACCGGCACCACCGCATTCCTGCCAGCCGGGTGTTTTCCAAGATGAACGCCCTCTCGGCCTACGACTGGCTCTTCAACGATATGTCGCGTGCCGAGCGGCAGGCGATCGGCGCCCCGCTGTTCAACGGGGTGTATTGGGCGTACGCGTATTGGGCCGGGGTGGAAATGAGACAGGAATACCGCCCGTTTTCAACCGTCATGCCCATGTCGTACTCGGATTCCGGCGCCGCCTGGTTTCTCGGCCTGGCGTTTCTGGGGGCGGGCCTCGACGGCGTGGCCGATGCCGCGTGCCTGGAACTGCTGCGCGACAGCTATGCCCATTATCTCGCCAACTTCCGGGAGGACGTGCCGGAACCCGACGGCATCCGACTCTGCGGCGCGATCGGCTATTTCACGCAGGGCGCGGTGGGGTCCAAGGTCAATTTCATGGACTCCTGGCGCTCGGCCACCGGCGACTCGTTCGCGCGCTACGTCCCGCAGTTCGCCAATTTCGCGCTGTACACCCTCTGGGCCAGCATCCATCCCCGCAGCCGGCAGCCGCTGGAATACGGCTGGGCCGACTCCCATCACGACCATAATCACATGGATTTTCACGCGCATCCCGCCATGGGCCGGATCCCCGACCTGTTCGTGGAATCGGGGGGCCGGCTTGACCTGGATGCGCTGGCGGCGGCGGCGCAGGCGCAGGCGCCGGTCCGGTTCGAGCCGTACCTGGATTCTTCCAGCCTGTATCTCACGCCCGCCTCGCCGCTGCTGATGAGTCCGCGGGTGCTCAGTGAGCCGGAGATCGAGGCCGGGCTGGCCCGCCTGCCGCGCGCGCGCCATTTTCCGGATCCGGTCGGCCAGACATTCATGAACACCGGCTGGGGCTCGAATGACACGTACGCGATGTTCATCGCCGGGCGTCAGACCCAGGCCCGCAAGCACAACGACGAAAACCATTTCACGATCTATAAGAAGGGGTTCCTGGCCATGGATACGGGCGCCCGCCAAGGCGCGGCCGGGCACGCGAACAACTACTACAACCAGACGGTGGCGCATAACGCCATCCTCATCCACATGGACGGGGAACGGCAGCCTGCCCTCTGGGGCGCTGCCTCCGAGGTGGATACGGGCGGGATGAACCGGAACCACGGCGCGCGTGTCCTGGCGTTCGAAACCGATTCGCACGTCACCTATATCGCCAGCGACGCGACCTCGTGCTACCACTCGAACAAGGCGGTCGAGGTGGTGCGCCAGTTCCTGTTCGTCTACC
>CAZUYI010000269.1:0-4321 GCA_964624095.1 uncultured Verrucomicrobiota bacterium
GGCGCCCACGCCCACGAACATTTCGACGAAATCAGACCCGCTGATGCTGAAGCACGGGACGCCCGCCTCGCCGGCAATCGCCTTGGCCAGCAGCGTCTTGCCGGTGCCCGGCGGCCCCATTAGGAGCACGCCCTTCGGCATCCGGCCGCCGAGCGTCTGAAACTTCTTGGGCGCCTTGAGGAACTCGACGATCTCCTGGACCTCCTCGCGGGCCTCCTCTACGCCGGCCACCTGGTCGAAGGTCACCGTGTTGCGGTCGCGGGCCAGGAGCCGGGCGCGGCTCTTGCCGAAGCTCATGGCCCCGTGCCCCGCCGCACGGAGCTGGCGCACGAACAGGAAATAGAGCAGCGCCAGGAACAGCAGGAACGGCAGGGCCGTCTGCACGATCTGCCAGAAATCTATGCGCTGCCGGGCAAAGGCAAACGACACGCCGTGCTTCAGCAGCCACGCGGGAAGCCCGTCGGTCACCACGACGTCCACCTTGAAGAGGCGCGGCTTGCCCCTGTCGGGATCCAGCTCCACCAGTTCACCCCGGATGTACTGGGCGCCGGAGAGTTCGGTAACGATCTCGCATTTCCGGACCTTCTGGCTCTCGACCAGCGAGACGAATTCCGGATTGTAGAGCAGTTCCCGCACCGGTTCGCGCCGGGTTTGAACCACCTGCATCATGAGCAGCACGGCGAGGGGCAGCAGGAGCCAGAGCACGAGCATGCGCAGAGCGGACCGCGACCGGTCCTCGTCCGGCGGGCGCGGCGGCTGGCTGGGCTTGATCGGCGGCATGCGCGGAATCCTTCCTCGCGGGCCAACAGTTCGGCCCGTTCAACACGACCCTATCACACCCCGGCCGGGCTGGCAACACCGGCGGGGCGCGGACGGGGCGCGCGCCGGGGCCTCCAGGCGGGAACGCGGGCGGTCAGCCGCGGAGGATCTGCTTCAGCTTGGCGGCCGTGTCGCGAGCCAGGGCCATGTCCGGCAGGACGAGGTTCGGCAATCGGCTGAAGGGGATCATTTCCGCGGTGATCGGGCCGCGGTAGCGGATCCGGCGCAGGGCGGCCCGCACGGCGGCCCAGTTCACGTCGCCCTTGAGCAGGTCATCGCCGAACCCGTGCATGCCGCCGCCGCAGTCCTGGCGCGAGAAGTTTTTGAAGTGCACGGCGGCCACGCGCCGGCCGAGCACCTCGATCCAGTGTTCCGGGTAGCCATTGATCAGGCAATTGGCCACGTCGAGGTACACGCCCACGCGCGCGCTCCGGAACTGGTCCACGAAGCATTTCATGGCCATGGGATCGGAGAGGAACCAGTTCCAGACGTTTTCGAGGGCCAGGGTCACGCCCAGGCGCCGCGCGTCCCGGAGGCAGGCCCGGATGGAGGCGGTGGCGTGCGTCCATGCCGCGGCGTAGGGCACCACCGGCCGGCTCGCATCCCAGGGCACCGCGACGGCGCCGGGCACGACCAGCACGGCCCGGGCTCCGATCCAGGCGGCCACCTGGAGGTACTCCCGGGTGAAGGCGATGGCCGCGCGGCGCTCGGCGGCCCGCTCCGACGAGAGCGAGTGGGCCCAGTATCGGCCGGTGGCCAGCGTGGCAATGCGCAGGTTCCGGCGGGCGGCCTCGCGGCGGATCTCGCGGCAGCGCGCCTCGGTAATGCCCGGCGCAAACCCGCCCGCCTCGAACGCGAGCTCGAGGCCGTCCAACCCCATGGCGGCCACCTCGTCGAGTGCCTGCTCGACCGGTTTTTTCCCTTCGAATCCGCCCATTACCCAGTAGTTCAACTGCACGGTATTCTTCATGGACACGGTCCCTTGACGGAGGCTACTTGATCTTGACCGGCTTGCCCAGCCGGGCTGAGCGCATTTCCGCCTCGACCAGCCGCACGCTGGCCAGGGCCGATTCCGGCGGCACCACGGGGGAGGCCTGGTTGCGGCCAATGCACTCGACAAAATGAGCCAACTCGCGCTGATACCCGTCGCCCGACAGGGTCGGCACCGCCCGCGGCCGGCCCCGGGCCGGGTACAGCATCAGGCCATCGGCCCCGAACAGGAGCGTCCCCTTTTCCAGCATGATCCGGAATCCCATCGAAAACGGGAACCCCGCGTGGTATTCCCAGGCGCCTTCCGCCTGCACGAGGACCCGGTCGGCATACTGATAGCAGGTGGTGATGTGATCGAGTCCGCCGCCGGGCCCCGTCACGGCGCGGCTGACCACGGCCCGCGGCGCACCCAGCAGGTACAGGATGAAATCGGCGTCGTGGATATGAAGATCCATCGCGCAACTGCCGCTGCGGCGCGGATCGAGCAGCCAGTTGCGCCAGCTCCATGTCGGCCGCGTGCTGACCCGCGTGAAGACCGCGCTGATCAGGCCGCCCAGGGTCCGGCCGCGCACCAGCTCGCGCGCCTTGGCATAGGCCGGCCAGAACCGGATGCACTGTCCGACAAACAGATGACGGCGCGTGGCGCGCGCCGCGCGGATCATGGCGGCCGCCTCCGACGAACTGCCGGCCATGGGTTTCTCGCAGATCACGTGACGGCCGGATTCCAGTGCGCGGATGGTCCAGGGCGCATGCAGGTAGGTGGGCAGCGTGATGTCTACCACGTCCACGCCCGGATCCTTCAGCAGGTCGGCCGCGTTCGCGTAGACCCGGATCCCGCTCAAATCCTGGCACTTCCCGCCCTCGCCGATGTTGCCGGCAATGGCGGACCAGTCGCCGGCCCGCTTGCGCGCGTCCACGTCGCACAGGGCCGCCACCCGCACGCCTTTCAGCCGGGCGTAGGTGTCGAAATGCATCTTGCCCATGAAGCCCAACCCGATGAGTCCCACGTTTAGCGACATGACCGTGCTCCTCGTTGTGCCCGATGTCTCTGGTGCCCGCCGCCCGGATCGGCGCCTGCGGACATGTATGCTACTATGCGACAGGCGGCCACACGCGTCAAGCCTTTTCCCCGGCGGCGGAGCGGGCGGCCCGCGGCATCAGGCGCCCGGCTCGTGAATCTTCAGGATGAAGTCGGCGCCGCGCACCTTGGTGGACCCGCTGATCAGGATGATGGGCCGGCCGGGTTGCGCGACGCCGATCGGACGCAGCGCGCCGTCGAGCCCGTCAATCAGTTCCGGCGAGGCGCCGCGCCACGGGATGACCAGGGGCGTCACGCCCCATACCAGCGCCAGGCGGCCGGCCACCCGCTCATCGGGCACGGCGGCGATCAGCGGGGCCGTCGGGCGATGTCGGGCCACCATCTGGGCGGTGAACCCTGAGACCGTGATGACGACGATGGCGGCGGCGCGCAGTTGCTCCGCCGCCTCGACCGCCGCCGCCGCCAGGGCGTGGACCCGGGAACCGCCGCGCGGCACGTCGCGACTGGGCCCGGTTTCGCGCTCGGCCTCGGCGATGATGGCGCGCATCATGCGCACGGACTCCACCGGGTACCGGCCGACGGCGGTTTCCCCGGACAGCATGGCGGCATCCGTGCCGTCCCAAACGGCGTTGGCCACGTCGGAGGCTTCCGCCCGGGTCGGCCGCGGGGCATGGATCATGGACTCCAGCATCTGGGTGGCGGTGACGATCGTCTTGCCCTCGGCATTCGCGCGCTGGATGAACCGCTTCTGGAGCACCGGCACCCGTTCCGGCGGCACCTCCACGCCCAGGTCGCCGCGCGCGATCATGATGCCGTCGGAGACGGCCAGAATATCCTCGAACCGCTCCACGGCGGCCGGCTTCTCGATCTTGGCGATCAGCCCCGGGACCGGCCCGGCCGACGGCATCGCCCGGCGCGCCGCGCGGACATCGTCCGGCCGCTGGATGAAAGACAGCGACACGTAATCGGCTTGGGCCGACACGGCCGCGTCGAGGTCGGCGCGGTCCTTGTCCGTCAGGGCCGGCAGGGCCAGGTCCGTGTCGGGGAGATTCACTCCCTTGCCCGCGAGGAGATCACCCCCGGTTCGCACGCGCGCGCGCAGTTCGCCGGCGGACGCCGCCCCGGCTTCGAGTTCCAGCCGGCCGTCATCCAGGAGTATGCGCTGGCCCGGCCTCACGGAGGCCAGCACGCCGGGCAGCGTCACGGGCAGGTCGCGGCCCAGCACGATGTCGGAGCCCGCCTCCAGGCGAAGCCGACCGCCCGGGAGCGCGCCCACGCGGAGCTTGGGCCCGGCCAGGTCCACCACGACGGCGAGCGACGCGCGCTCGGCTGCGGCCGCCTCCCGCGCCCGTCGCACCCAGGGGCCAAGCTCGACGGTAGGCAGGTGGCTCATGTTGATGCGAACGCCGTCGGCCCCGGCCCGGATCAAGGCCCGAACCTGCCCGGGCTCGGCCGTGGCCGGGCCAAGGGTCG
>CAZUYI010000270.1:0-4317 GCA_964624095.1 uncultured Verrucomicrobiota bacterium
TCGAGCAGTCCGGCCCGGGCCCAACCGTCTGGACCCTGGTCCCCTGGTACGACGGCGCCCGGACCAGGTGGGGAACCGTGTTCGAGCGCAATCCCGCATTCAGCAAGTTCCGGCGCGAGATCGAAGGCGCCGGCTCGCATGTCATCCGGATGGACAACGTGCGCGTCCCGCAACGCAAGCCGCCCCCGTTCGATGGCGTGGAATTCGAAATCAAGGGCCCGGCGGGCACGGACATCCGGCTGCGCCGGATCACGGCGTCCCATACGAGCCGGGTGGGCGGGTTCCGCAAGGAATTTACCCTGCCCGAAGGCCCGGTCTGGCGCGCGGTCGGCAATGTGAACCGCAAGACGCTGCTCTATGTCAACGGCCGGGAAGTCCCCAGCGGTCCGCTGAACACCCGCCCGCATGCGCATTACACGTCGGTCCAGCAGATGGAGGAGGTGGATTTGACGCCGTTCCTGAAGCCGGGCCCGAATGTGCTGGCGGTACTGCCCGCCTTCCCCACGGATGCCAACGCGCTGATCCAGGCGACGGTGGTCATGGGCTCGGGCGAGGTTCTGACGCTGGACACCGATCCGACCTGGCGGTATGTCCCGGCCTGCGAGGAGGGCTGGACGTCGGTGGGATTCGCGGGAACCACCCTGCCCGTTCCCGGGGAACCGGGGCTGTCTTCGGTCCGATTCCCGGACACGCTGGCGGCGATCCGCGGCGGCTGCCGCCTGCACATGCAGGAAACGCACGGCCAGCCGGCCTATGACGGCCGGCTGCTGCTCCTGTCGCCGGACGATAACCAGTTGTATTTTTCGGAGTCGCGCCCGTTCCGGGCGCTGGCCCGCTGCCCGGCCGGCCTGGCAGGCCGCGCGCCGACGGTCGAATGGCTGCTGTGCCGGTACCGGCCCGGCGCGGCGCTCGAGCCGGCGCTGGCCGGGACGGCCGCGTCCTTCTCCCCGCAAGGCGATTCCATCGAGTTCGAATTGCAGGACGGCGACACCCGGCTCCCCATGGGCGTCTACGTGCTCAAGGCGGTCCTGCGCGCCGGCGACGGCGAGGTGCTCGAGGACCGGATTCCAGAGCCCTGCATCGTCACCGGCCGTCTCCCCATGACCCCGACTCCCGGGCGCACCTATGAGGACGGCCTGGACCTCGAGCCGGAAGCCGTCCTCGATTTCACAAAGCCGGACGATCCCGCCTTCCCCTGGATGGAAATGGCCGGCACGAACCTGTGCGCGGAGCCGCTCGTGGCAACCCGCAACGGGCTGACCTACCGCGAGACCCGCACCACCGCGCACAGTTCGCTGATCACCTACAACTACGAATTCAAGCACCCGGGCGATTTCTACCTGATGGAACTCGATTACCCGGACGACCAGCCCCGCTTCTTCGGAGTCTGCCTCTGCTCGGAACACGACGGGCCCGGCGACCACAGCAAGGCGGGGCCGTCGGTCTGGACCGGCATCGAGCACCTGAATTCCGGCGCGATGCAGACGCTGTCGTGGCTGTTCCGGCCCGATCCGGGCTATACGTCCATCACGCTCATCAACATGCTGCCGTCCCAGCGGGCCGCCGCCTCGGCGCTGCGGATCCGCCGCGTCAGAGGCCGACTGCCCGAATTGGAAACCGGCGGCGCCGAACGCCGGTTCGGCATCTTCATGGAACATTCCGGGGCCGGCTGCGGATTCGCCAAGACCTTCCGCAGCACGGCCAGCCCGAAGCTGGGCACCGGCCTCGTCCTGCACCTCGGCCGCCAGTCCGACTGGGAGATCCATGCCCGCAGCAATGCCCCGGTGCAGGTGCGGCTGGAGTCCCTGTCGGAATGGCTCGATACCAGCACCCGCACCGCCGAGTACCAGCGCTGGGCCGGGCAGAATCTCATTTTCCTGTCCTTCTATACCTATTCCGGGTTCCGCGCCGAGGCCGGCCCATTCTCGCTCACGGGCGACGGCCGGCTGGTCTTCAATATCACCGATATCGCCGCCCGCGTGTTCCGCGACAACGGCATCGAGTTCTTCTCCAGCATCGGCTACTGCAGCGACTCGGCCCTGCTGACCCGCTATAACCGCGCCACGGCGGACTTGTCCGATTCGCCCCGCCTGATCAACAGCGACGGCGAGGAGGCCTGGGTCGGGGAAACCGGGTTCAATTTCAATCATCCCGCCGTCCGGGAGTCCATGCACGCCGTGGCTGCCGAAGCCGTGCGCAAGTTCCAGCGCCTGCCGAACTTCCGCGGCGTCAGCTTCGCCACCGCGTTCAACGCCCCCATGCAGGGCCCGAACTACTTCGTCGAGGACCGGCGCGGCAAGCCCGTGGACCCGCTCCGCTTCGATTACAGCGACGCCACGATCGCCCGGTTCGAACAGGATACGGGCACCCGGCTGCCGGTGCCGGCGAACGCCCCCGACCGGTTCCAGCAGCGTTACGCGCGCCTCACGGCGGCGCCCCTGCGCGAGGCGTGGATCGAGTGGCGCGCCCGGAATATGCTCCGGTTCTTCCTCGAGATGCGCGACGCGCTGCGCGAGATCAAGCCGGACGTGAAAGTGGTCACCACCGCCGGAACGCCGGACGCCTTCTTCCAGTACGCGGATCGCGCCGGCCGGTCGGACGAACAGGCCATGCGCGAGTTCGGCTGGGATTACAGCCTGTTCCACGGCCAGGAAGGACTCTACACCATGCCGTGGCTCTCCGGCAGCCGGGGCTACGCGTTCACCGCCCGCTATACGCCCCGGACCGATACCTATGAAGGCTACCTGCGCGGGTTGCGGGCCAATACCGCTCCCGCTCACGTGAACATAGGGGACGGCGCGCTCGAGCGCATGATCATGGTCCATTACGGCTGGCTGGAACTCGAGCGGCTCCAGCAGCAGGTGCTGCCCGAACGGCCCCGCTGGCAGGTGCCGTTCCAATATACGATGGAAGGCTCGCCGCAGGGCGATACCGCCCTCGAGCCGTTCGTGACGGCCATGGCGGCGGTGGACCCGGACAGCATGGCCTACGGGTTCACCGACGTGAACCTGAAAATCGGCAACGAGCAGCCGCTTCGCGAATGGATCCGATTCCTCCGGTCGCTGCCCAAGGCGAAGTTCGAACCCCGGCCCGGCCCCAACGACGAGCTGGTCGTCCGGACGCTGAGCCAACACGGCGCGCTCCTGTTCTATGCCCTCAACCCCGCCCCTTGGCCAGTCCGGGCCACGATCCGAGTCTCGGGCGCGGAGCAGATCAGGAACCTGCTGACCGGCGAGGCGGGGCCCGGCCCGGTAACGGCGCTCGTCCCGGCCTATCACGGTGTGTCGTTCTCCGCGGCCGGCGCGAAGGCCGCGGTCAGCGGCTGGCAGACCGAGGGTGCGGGCGACCTGTTCCCGCGGTACGTGAAACACATGACCGACACCCTCGGCGGGATCGAGGAGCGGCTGGCGAATCCTGCCCTTGCGTCCGCGCTGCAGCCCGATCCCACGCGGCGCCTGCGCCGGCTGCTGGATGACGTCCGGCAGGCTCTCGCGCAACACCGCACTGCGTCGGCTTGGCGGCAGATGCAGCAGTTGGACTTTCTCTGGCCCGCGTATCTCCTCGAACGGCAGGAACGCTGGCTGGCCGAAAGCACCGGGCCGGAGCGGCCGGGGCCGGTCTTGACCCAACGCACGATGACGGTCACGCGCGCCACGACGCCGCCCGTTCTGGACGGCTGCCTGGACGACCCCGTCTGGCAGCAGGCCGACCCGCAGACCGGGTTCATGGACAAGGACGGCGCCCCGTCGTTCGTCAGCACCGAGGTCCGCGCGGCGTGGGACGCCGCGACTCTGTACCTCGGGTTTGTCTGCCGCGACAGGGCGCCCGATCAGGTGCAGATCACGGCCAACACGGAAATGGATGTCTTGAGGGGGGATGACGCTGTGGTATTCCTGCTGCAGCCTGACCTGAAGACCACGCGCCATTACCAGATGGCGTTTACCGCCGGCGGCGTGAAGTTCGACCAGCAGGATTACGACTACGCGTTCGCGCCGGAGTGGCAGGTCGCGGTCCGCAAGGGACCCGACGGCTGGACGGCGGAAGTCGCCTTCCCCTTGGCCGCCCTCGAGGCGGCGCCGGCGGCCGGGGACCGGTGGGGCGCCAATTTCTGCCGGCAGTACCGCATGAACCTCGTGCCGTACTCGATGTGGAACCACACGGAGAAAGGCTGGCATCACACCGCCGGCTACGGCGTGCTCGAGTTCCAGTGAGCGTGGGCGGAGCCCCGTCCGCCCGGGGTCCGCCGCCGGCCCGGCTTCCCCGGCCCGCGCCGTGCCGGAAAAAAGGGGCCGCAGGTCGGGCCTGCGACTTCCGGCC
>CAZUYI010000271.1:0-4296 GCA_964624095.1 uncultured Verrucomicrobiota bacterium
GGTTCCAGGCGGCTCATAGGTGATGGATGTCTCCGGCTCGGGCGCGACGATCGCCGGCCCGAGGCGCTGCAGGTCCCGGCCGAGCCGGTTCAGCGTATCCCAGGCAGCCTTGGAATACAGGCTTTCGAGCGTGAAATACATGACCCCTTTCGCGCCGTGGATCACGGCCAGAAATGTCTGGCAACGCTGTTCTTCCGGCCGCAATCCGCGCGGGCTCCGCTCGGGATTGAGCGCCTCGGCCATGGGGATGATGAAGGCCACCTGGCCGACGGCATCCGCCCGCTGCTTCAGGCGCCGCATATAGCGCGCCATGATGCCCGGTCGGCTTTCCGGGCGGCCCCAGCCCGGATAGGTATAGATGTCGAAACTGAGAATCTCGCTGCTGCGTGTCCAGGCGTTGCCCGGCGGGATCATGCCGCCGGCGAATACGTACACCCGCGGATGATACGGATCCCACTCCGCCAGGCACTGCGCGTGCCGCTCGGCCACCATGCGGCGCGCCTCCGGGTTGACGATGTTGGCCTCGTGCCCCGGCATGTGCAGCAGAAAGGCGGGATGATTCCGATACACGCGCACGGACGGTTCGAGGCCCGCCCGGCGCGCCTCGAACTGGAGCCCGGCCCGCTCCAGCTCCTCCGCCAGCGGCAAGGCCGTCTCCGTCCCACTCCGCGCGCCCGCCCGTTCCGCTTCCGCCCAGATCGGATGGCCCACCGGATACGGGACGACGTCAATGCCCCGTACAATATCCCAAACCATCAGGCCATGGGCCTGCGCCGCCTCGAGGAAAGGGGTCGGATCGGCGGTTGCCGGGCGCCCCAGCCAGCAGACCGTGTTGAACCCGGCGTCGGCCAGGCGCCGGAACCGCACACCGTCCTTGGCGGACAGCCGCATCGAGCACAGCCCGAAACAGAAAAACGGCGCGCCGTTCCGGAGCAGCACGCGGTTCACCCGGTCCACCTGGATTTCGCACCCGGGGTTGGGCGGATGCCGGACCCACACCGTGTCCTGCCGCGCCAGGCACCGCCCGTCCCGGCCCTGCAATTCCACCCGGGCGTCCGTGCGTCCCATCGGAAGCCTGTCCAGCGGGATCGTGATCCACGTGTCGCGCGTTACGGTCTGCGTCTCGCCCAGGAGCCGGCCGTCCGCGAGGATGACCGCCATGCGGCACCTCGACAGGGTGTCCGGCGACAAGCGCACCCGGGCGTAGATTCGCGCCTCGGGCTCCGACGTGTAATAATTCCGGTCCGGCGTCGCCGCGAACGGTTCCATGGCCACGAGCGCCTGCTCGTCGAGGAACTGCGATCCGAACGCGCCGCCGCGCTCGGGGTCCTCGAGCCAGAGCACGGCCGTCCGCCGCCCCGGCGCGCCCATGGGCACGCGCACCGCGAGGGTCAAACGCCGGCCGGGCTCGAGGGTCCCGCTCTGCTCCACGCCGGTTTCCGCGCCCGCCAGCGGCCGGTCCGCGACCCGCACGCGTACCGCGCCCGCCACCTCGGCCGCATTGGTCACGGTCACCGACAAGACATAGCCCGGCTGCCCATGGTCGAGGTCGAAGTCGCCCACCTGCACGCCGGTCAGCCGGGGCAGGAACAGATGCGGCGTCAGGAACCGGCCGGGCACCGTGGTTCGAATGGCCGCGAACGGCGGCAGCCCGTGCAGGGGGCGGAACCGGTTCGGCTCGTGGGGCCCGGCGGCCAGCGGCGCCCAGGAGTCCACACGCGTCGCGGTGAACATGACCGCGCCGTAGGGGTCCAGCGTGGGAATCTGGGTCGTGATCACCAGGTTCAAGCGGGCCCGCGTCAGATCGAGCGATGTCGTCATCTGCCGGCAGCGTTTCAGCGCCGCCAGCGGAATGGCCGTCTCGGCGATCCAGCCGGAGTCCGTCCGCCGCGTGGCCGACCGCCAGGGCATCGGATAGGCCCGGTCCCGCCGCTGGGCCCCATGGACCAACTGGTCGGCCTTGATATTGGCCGCGTTGAGCATGTAGTGCAGGTACACCTTCCCACCGCTGCCCGGATCGAAGAACAGTTCCAGCGAATCGTCCTGCTGAACCGCTCCGTCCGGCTCGAAGACGGTTTCCCGGACGTGCGCCGGATGCGGGTGCGCGACATCCACCGCGAGATACAACCACTCGTCGTCCCGGATCAGCCAGGCCCGATGCGGCAGTGGATCCGGCCCGCCTTTCAGCGGCGTAAACGGCGCCAACTCCGCCGCGGCGCGCCAGCAGGCGTCCGTCAACACGCCGTCAAGGAACGGCGGCGCCTCGCAGACCGGCGCCGTAATGCCCGTGTCCGCCTCCGGGACCGCCGGAGCCGCGGGCTCCGCACCGTCCGCGGGCAGCCGGCCGGCCAATCCAACCACGCAGGTCACGATCCGCAGTCTGCGCAGCACAGGCGACATCAAAGCTCCTCTCGAGGTGTATCCGTAACGATTCCGGTGTTCCCCCGGAATGGGCGAACACCGGCGCACATCGGTCTCGGCCGATTCTTTAACCCCGCTCCCAGTCTCCCTTGCCAAAACGCAACCGGGTAAACTTCGGTACGCTGCGTAAGCCGTCTTGTTCCGCGGCATTCCGGATCCACCCCGGCAGCTCCGAGTCAAGTCTTACGGGACGGAGGGCGCCGGTTTCTTCTGGAACCACCGGAACAGCCCGTCGCGGGCGGGCGGCGGGCGACCGGATGCGGGAGGCGCCCGGGGTGCGGCCTCGAGGGCGTCCGGGGCCGGCTCCGTGATGTTCACGGCGCCGGGGACCTCGATCCGCCCGCTAGGCATCAGTTCCAGGGACGCCCGGCCGCCCGCTCCCGCGAGTGTACGGGAAAACAACGGCACGCCGAACGGCGTAAAGGCCGCATGAATATAGGCCGCGCCCAGTGTCTGGAACAGGACATGCGCGTTGCCCGCGCCGTCCACCCGCAGTTCCGGCTGCCGGACCCGTATCACGCGCCCCACATTGAACAGCCCGTAAACCATCGTGCCGGCCGGATCTTCGATCCGCAGGTAGAGGTATTCGCCCGGACCCTTGTGGAAATAACTGGCAACGTAGGTCCGCGACACCCCCTCGGCGCCGGGCACGCCCGCGGTCACCCGGCCGAACTCCACTCCCTCGGCAATCGTCACCTCGGTTTCCGGCGAGGTGTAGGACGCGTTGCCCACCTCCACGGCGGCCCGGAGCGTGTAGCGGCCCGCCGTGCGCAGGTCGAACAGGCTTGCCAGGGGCAACCGGACCGTCTGCGTATCGCCGGGCAGGAGGGTCGTCGGGGCCAGCAGCGGGCGATCGTCGCGGCGCTTCATCATCCTGTACCCATCCCGCATCACGTACAGCCGGAGCGTTGCGTCGCACGAGCCGCCCTCGCCCAGCACGAGCAGGCGGCCGGCGTCATTGCGCACCGCCAGGCGGGCCTGGATCTCCTCGTAGACCATGACCGCCGCATCCGGCACGTCGAGGCGCAAGGCGACCTGCGCGCCCGCGCGGACGCACGCCACGCAGGCAGCCGCCCAGCCCGCCATCACCATTCGCCGCCTGGCGCCGCGCATGGAACGTCCCTTCCGCCGGCCAGCCGATCTCCGGCCATTCCGGCATTGCCTTTGCCTCCGAGTGGCGCTAGGATATGGCATTGGCACATTCAATGCAACGGCTATTCCCATGAATTCGGCCCGTCAGCCGGCGGCCGCGGGCGCTCCGTGGCTTTATGAGATATTCCAGCGTTCGCCGGACACGCTCCTGCTGCTCAGTCCGGACGGGATCATTCTCGACGCCAACGAGGCCTTCCTGACCTTCTGCGGCCGGCCGGCCCCGGCCGTGCGGGGGGCGCCGATCACCGACTTCATCCCGGCGGAGCGGCGCGCGCAGTGGCCCCGCGACTTCGCCCGGCTGTCGAGCGGCGAATGGACGCGCCTGGACGCCACGTTCTTCAACGCCAACGGCCGCCTCGTCCCCTTCACCATCGCGTTCATCGCCCACAGCCGCTTCGAAGACCAGCCGGCCGTGATCCTGCACTGCCAGGACGCCTCGGTCTACCAGACCGTCGAGCGGGCGCTCGTCGCTTCCCAGGGTCAGTGGGAGCGGTCTTTCAATGCCATCGCCGACTGCATGGCCGTCGTGGATCGGACGGGCGTGATCCTGCGGGCCAACCAGGCCATGCGCAAGCGGTTTCAACCCCTGCGCGGCAACCTGGTCGGCCGCGATTACCGCGTGCTCTTCGGGGGCGTCGCGGAGCCGGAAACGGCCGGCCTGCCGCACGCGGTGACGAACTCGCCGTTCGTGCTGAACGACGTCCGGCTGCCGACGCTGCCGGG
>CAZUYI010000272.1:0-4294 GCA_964624095.1 uncultured Verrucomicrobiota bacterium
GCGAGTCGGACGATCAGCGGGTCCAGTTTCTCCTTGAGGTCGGCCAGCATCGGGGCATTCCTTTCGCTCAGCGCCGGGCGCCATCATGCCGGAAGGCGGCGCCCAACGCAAGCGCGCAATTCCACCGCGTGGTTTCGGCTTGCGTCAGGCCTGCGCCGCCCTACACTGCGCCCATGCCCTGGATTCCGAGCGCCTGGATAACGCCGCTCGCGGCGATCGTGTTTACGCTGACGTATGCCGGCGTGGCCGTGGGCGGCGTGCCGGGCCTGGCCGTGGACCGGACCGGGCTGGCGCTGCTGGGCGCGATCGCCATGGTGGCCGTCGGCGCCCTGTCCCTGGAAGCGGCGCTGGCATCCATTGACGCCCCCACCCTGCTGCTGCTCTATGCGCTGATGGTCGTCTCCGCCCAGTTCCGGGCGGGCGGCTTTTACTCCCAGACGGTCCTGAGCCTGGGCCGGTTCATTGACCGCGAACGCCTGTTCCTGCTCGTGGTCATGCTGGCGGCTGCCGTCCTGTCGGCCGTGCTGGTCAACGACGTCGTCTGCCTGGCCTTCACCCCCGTGCTGGCGGTCTCGCTCTTGCAGGCAGGGCTCAACCCGGCCCCGTACCTGATCGGCATGGCGGCGGCCAGCAACATCGGCTCGGCCGCCACGCTCATCGGAAACCCGCAGAACCTGCTGATCGGGCAGATGGGCCGACTCGCGTTCGGGCCGTTCCTGGCCTGGTCCGCACCGCCCGTCCTGGCCTCGCTGGCGGCCGCCTATGGCGTGATCCTCTTCCTGTACCGCGGCCGGCTGCGGGGCGGGCCGCCCCGCGGCGGGTTGGCCGCCGACTGGCCGGCGCTGAACCGGAAGCAAAGCGCGAAGGGGTTGGCGGCGGTTGCCCTGCTGCTGGCACTCTTCTGCACGGCCATTCCGCGCGAGGTGTCGGCCCTGACGGTGGCCGGGCTGCTGCTCTGCAGCCGGCGACTGAGCACGCGCGACATGCTCGGCCAGGTGGACTGGCACCTGATCACCCTGTTCTGCGGCCTGTTCGTCGTGATCGGCGGAGTCATGGCCACCGGGCTGCCGACGGCCGGCGTCGCCGCCCTCGAACGCGCCGGGCTGCCGCTCGCGAACCCCGCGATCCTCGCGCTGGGTTCCGCCGCGCTCAGCAATGCGGTCAGCAACGTGCCGGCCGTAATGCTGCTGATCCAGTTCCTGGATCCGGGCTCGATCCTGTCCTGGCGGGTCCTGGCGCTGTCGAGCACGCTGGCCGGGAACCTGATCACCGTCGGCAGCATCGCCAACCTGATCACCATCGAGCAGGCGCGTTCCTACGGGATTCGCATCACGTTCCGGGAGCATGCCCGCGTGGGGGTCCCGGTCACCGTCGCCTCGCTGGGCATCGTGCTGCTCTGGATCCGGCTGGCGGGATAGCATCCTGTGCGGGAGCGCCCTGCGCGCTCCGGCACAGGCAGCTTGCGCGTGGCCGGCCGGGGTCGTATACTGTGCGCCGACAGGGACCGAAGCACGGGGACGATGGCGCACCCGGGCGCGGCACACCGGGCAGGAAGGAGGCGGCCATGAAATCGGGTATCTGGATGTCCAGCCGGAGCCTGAAGCGGACGCTGCTGGCGGCTTACGCCCTGCTGTTTGTGTTGCCGGTCGGCGCGCTGCTCTACTGCGTGGCGGAACTCCTGGAGTGGACGCCGCCCGGCGAACGCGGGTGGATTCTGATCAGCCTGGCCGGCCTGGCTCCCATGCTGCTGCTGCTGTCCCTGTCCGGCTTTTTTCTCCTGTACCGCTCGGCGCGCCTGGTCGTCGCCGCCACCCGCCGAGCGCAGACCTTTTTGCAGGAAGCCGGCGACTCGAGCCTGCCGGGCACCCTCGCGCTGGACGAGGCCAGCCAGCTCTCGGCGCACGTGAACGCCATGATCGGGGCCCTGCGCCAGAAATTGAACGACGTGGACTGGTATGCCCAGGAACTGCGCGCCACCAATCGGAAACTGGTCGAACTGGCCGTGCACGACGGCCTGACCGGGTTGTTCAACCGCAAGCACATGGTGACCCTGCTGGACCGGGAAGTCGAGCGCGCGAAAGCCTTCAACCACCCGCTGGCCGTGCTCCACGTGGATACGGACGGGTTGAAAGCCTTCACGGACGCGCACGGCCAGCGCTGCGGCGACCAGGCGCTCAAGGACCTGGGCGCCCTGCTCGCCATGTCCCTGCGCGGAGTGGATTTCGTCGGCCGCCTCGAAGGCGGCCAGTTCCTCGTCGTGCTGCCGGAAACGGACGGCGCGTCGGCCCGGAACGTCGCGGAACGGCTCCGCGAGAATGTGGAAGGCAACCCATTCGCCGGGCAGGACGGCGCGCCCGCCCGGCTGACCGTGAGCATCGGGATCGGCCTGCTGGCGGGCGAGCCGGACCGCACGGCTCAGGACCTGCTGGCGCTGGCCGGCGCGAGGCTGGACGACGCCCGGAACGCCGGGCCGTCCAGCGTGCGCGGCTGAGCGGCTGCGCCGTCCGGCGCGGCCAGCCGGGCCGCGAGCGACTGGAAGGCAAACTCCATCAAGCCCTTCAAGTGCCGGACGTCCTCGGCGTTGTAGGCGGTGAGCAAGGCCAGGGCGTCGGGGCTTCCGAGCCGGTACTCGTGCCAGAGCCGCACGGCATCCCAGCCGTCGAGTCCGCACGTGGCCTCGCTGCGCCGGATGCCCAGCGCCTGCTCGATGGCCTTGAGCCCGCCGCGGTACCCGAGCCGGCGCAGCGGGTAGCGCAGGTCTATGTGCAGGTGGGGCTTCAGGGCGCCGGGAAACTGGCGGCGGATGACGGGCAGATCGAAACAGGCGCCGTTGAAGGTGACCAGGAGCGGGTACCGGTCAATGTCGTCGAACGCATCGGCCAGGTTTCGGCCCGCGACGAAGGTTCGGACGTCGCGTCCGTCGTAGAGCCCGATCAGTGTGATCCCGTCGTGCTCGCCCAGCCCCGTGGTCTCGATATCCAGGTACAGGGCCCGGTCGCCGAAATCGCCGAAGGCCCTCCACGCGTGCTCGCGCGGCAGGCAGGCCTCAAAGAATTCCCAGCGGCCCGATTCAAAGGCCGCGAGGGAATTCGACACATGCCCGCGGATGCGGGCCCGCTCGGCATCGGACCGGCCGAGCCGGGCGTCGTGCACCAGGTAGTCCCGCCAGGTCCCGAGGCCGGCGGCCCAGAGCCGCCGTTCGCGGGCCGGGCCGATCCCCGGGATGTGAAGAAATGTCCGCTGCAGCATCGAGAGCCCCGTTCCGGCGCCGATCCGGCGCCGGCAAGCAGGATACCACGGCGGGCGGCACTCGTCACGAAGAGTCGGACAGGTCGGACCCGTCGGACCGGTTCTTTTGGCTGTTGCGCGGAGCGCCGGCATGGCACACTGCGGGGTATGTCATCCTGGGCACAGGATCTGGTGGCCTGGTTCCAACGCGGGCACCGCGCCATGCCGTGGCGCGACCGCCCGGACCCCTACGCGGTCTGGGTGAGCGAAGTCATGCTCCAGCAAACCCAGGTGGCAGCGGTCATTCCCTATTTCCGGCGGTTCATGCGGCGGTTTCCCACCGTGGCCGCCCTGGCCCGCGCCCCGTTGCGGGACGTGCTGAAAGCGTGGCAGGGCCTGGGCTATTACGCCCGCGCGCGGAACCTGCATGCCGCCGCCCGGCACATTCAACGTGCGGGCGGCCGGGTTCCCCTCACCGAGGACGCACTGCGGCATCTGCCGGGCGTCGGGGCCTACACGGCGGCGGCCGTCGCCAGTATTGCCGGCGGCGAGCCGGTGCCGGCAGTGGACGGCAACGCGGCCCGGGTCTGCGCGCGGCTCTGGGCCCTCGAGGGGGATACCCGGTCGGACCGCGTCCGCGCGGAGATCCGGGACCGGCTGCGCCGCGTTCTGCCGCCCGGCGCGGCGTCGGCCTTCAACCAGGGCCTCATGGAACTGGGCGCCTTGGTCTGCAAGCCGGGCCGGCCGCGCTGCGCGGTCTGCCCGGTCGCGCGCCACTGCGCCGCGCGCACGGCGGGCCGCGCCGCCGAGCTGCCCAGGACCGGGCCGCGCCGCCCGGTCCCGCATGTCCGCGCCGCGGTGGCCGTCATCTGGCGCGGCGGCCGGGTCCTCATCGCCCGGCGCCGCGCCGATCAGATGCTGGGCGGGCTCTGGGAATTCCCCGGCGGCAAGCGGAAGCGGGGCGAATCGGCCCCGGCGGCCGCGGCCCGGGAAGCGCTGGAGGAAACCGGCCTGAGGGTGCGCGTCGAGGGCCGCTACGGGACCGTGCGGCATGCCTACTCGCATT
>CAZUYI010000273.1:0-2588 GCA_964624095.1 uncultured Verrucomicrobiota bacterium
GTCACCCTGGACGCCGACCTGCAGAACCCGCCCGAGGAAATCGCGACCCTGGTCCGGGCCATGGACCAGGGCCTGGACGTGGTCGGCACCGTGCGCGTGCCGCGCCACGACAGCCTGTTCCGGCGCCTGTCGTCCTTCCTGATCAACCGGTTGACGGCCCGGGTCACGGGCGTGGTCATGCACGACTACGGGTGCATGCTCCGCGCCTATCGGCGCCTCATCGTGCAGGCCATGCTGAAGTGCCCGGAACGCAGTACGTTCATTCCCGCGCTGGCCAACAGCTTTGCGCGGCGCACGGCCGAGATCGAGGTGCGCCACAGTCCGCGCGCCGCCGGCCGCTCCAAGTACGGCCTGTGGAAGCTCGTCAACCTGCAGTTCGATCTCCTTACCAGCATCACCACCCTGCCGCTGCGGCTGCTGAGCCTGCTGGGCGCCCTGGTCAGCCTCATGGGCATCGGGCTGGGGGTCGCGATCCTCGTGCTGCGCCTGCTCTGGGGCCCGGAATGGGCCGCCATGGGGGTCTTTACGCTCTTTGCCGTCCTGTTCATCTTCGTGGGCGCCCAGTTCATCGCCATGGGGTGCCTGGGCGAATACATCGGGCGGACCTACCAGGACGTGCGAGGCCGGCCGCGCTATTTCGTCGAGTCGGTCGCCGGCACAAGCCAGTTGGAAGCACCCCATGAGTAAACAGCTGATTATCGCCGAAAAACCGTCGGTGGCGTCGGATATCGCCCGCGCCATGGGCGGCTTTGACCGGCGGGGCGACGCCTTCGAAAACGAGTCCTACGTCATCGCGTCCGCCGTGGGCCACCTCCTCGAACTGGCGGTACCCGACGGCCAGGAAGCCAAACGCGGCAAGTGGAGCTTTGCCAACCTGCCCGTGCTGCCCACGCACTTCGATCTCAAGCCGATCGAGAAGAGTGCGCCGCGCCTGAAGGCCCTGCTGCGCCTGATCCGGCGCCGGGATATCGCCGGGCTCATCAACGCCTGCGATGCCGGCCGCGAAGGCGAACTGATTTTCCGGTACATCGTGCGCTTTGCCGGCACGGACAAGCCGATCCGGCGCCTGTGGCTCCAGTCCATGACCCCCTCCGCCATCCGCGAGGCGTTCGGCGCCCTGCGCAGCGACGAGGCCCTGCACCCCCTGGCCGACGCCGCGGTCTGCCGCTCCGAGTCCGACTGGCTCGTGGGCATCAACGGCACGCGCGCCATGACGGCGTTCAACTCCAAGCTGGGCGGGTTCCAACTCACGACCGTGGGCCGGGTGCAAACGCCGACGCTGATGATCGTTGTCGAGCGCGAAGAAGCCATCCGGCAGTTTGCCCCGCGCGACTACTGGGAACTCCGCGCGGTGTTCCAGGCGGCCGCGGGCGAGTATCCCGGGCGCTGGTTCGACGAAGCGTTTGCCAAGGCCGGCGACGCCGAGGCCCGGCCGGAACGGATCTGGGACCGGGCGCGCGCCGAGGCCCTGCGCGCCCGGTGCGATGGCCAGCCGGGCACGGCCACCGAGGAAAGCAAGCCGGCCATGCAGGTGGCCCCGCTGCTGTTCGATCTTACGAGCCTGCAGCGGGAGGCCAACAGCCGGTTCGGGTTTTCCGCGCGGCGCACCCTGCAGCTCGCCCAGACGCTTTATGAGCGGCACAAGGCGCTTACCTATCCCCGCACGGATGCGCGCGCCCTGCCTGAAGATTACCCCGGCCCGGCGCGCCAGGTCCTGTCGGCGCTGGGCGCGACCCGCTACCGCGAGTGGGCCGGTCGAATCCTCGAGCAGCAGTGGGTCCGGCCCAACAAGCGGATTTTCAACAACGCCCGCATTTCCGACCATTTCGCGATCATTCCCACACCCCAGCCGCCAAAGGCCCTGAACGACGATGAAGCCCGTATTTACGACCTGGTTGTCCGGCGGTTCCTGGCAGTTTTTTATCCCGCCGCCGAGTTCCTGGTAACCACCCGTATTACGCGCGTGGCCGGAGAGCCGTTTAAGACCGAAGGCAAGGTGCTCGTCACGCCGGGCTGGCTCGCGGTCTACGGCAAGGAGGCCCCGCAGGACAAGGCGGCGCCGACCGTGGCGCCCATTCAGCCGAACGAAACCGTCCAGACCCGCTCCCTCGACATCGCCGGCGCGCAGACCAAGCCGCCGCCCCGCTTCACGGAGGCAACCCTCCTGAGCGCCATGGAGGGCGCGGGCAAGCTGGTCGAGGACGACGAGCTGCGCGCCGCCATGAGCGCCAAGGGGCTGGGCACCCCGGCCACGCGCGCCGCCATCATCGAAGGCCTGATTTACGAGAAATACATCGTGCGGCGCGGCCGGGAATTGCAGCCGACCGCAAAAGCCTTTTCGCTCGCCGCCCTCCTGCGCGGGCTCGCCATTTCCGAACTCTGTTCCCCGGAGCTGACCGGGGACTGGGAGTTCAAGCTCAAGCAGATGGAGCAGGGCCGTCTGGACCGGAAGGCGTTCATGGGCGATATTGTCAGCATGACCCGCCGCATCGTCGAGCAGGCCAAAAAATACGAGCACGACACGATCCCCGGCGATTTTGGCGTGCTCCAGGCTCCCTGTCCCAAGTGCGGCGGGGTGATCCACGAAC
>CAZUYI010000273.1:2600-4285 GCA_964624095.1 uncultured Verrucomicrobiota bacterium
ATGCCGCGCGTGCGGGTTTTTCCTGTGGAAGACCCTGGCGGGCCGCCAGTTCGAGGCGGCCGAAATGGAAACCCTGCTGACCCGCCGCAGCGTCGGGCCGCTCGATAACTTCCACAGCCACAAGGGGAAGGTGTTTGCCGCCGTGGTCAAGCTGACCCCCGAGCATACCGCCACGTTCGATTTCGGCTCGGCCTCCGCGGAGGGCGCGGGCGGCGCGCCGCCGGATTTCAGCGCCCAGACGCCGGTCGGCAAGTGCCCGGTCTGCGGGGCGGGCGTCTATGAACATGGGGCCAGCTATGTCTGTGAAAAGACGGTTGGCGAGCCCCGGTCCTGTTCCTTCCGCAGCGGGGCGGTGATCCTCAAGCAGGCGGTGGACAGGGCGCAGATGACGAAGCTGCTGGCCACGGGGCGCACGGACCTGCTGACCCGGTTCATCTCCAAGAAAGGACGCCCGTTCCGGGCCTTCCTCGTTGTGCGCGATGGGGCGGTGGGATTCGAATTCGTCAAGGCGGGTCCGAAAAAAACCGGGCCGGCGGCCGCCCGCGCTGCGCCGCGCCCCGCCGCCGTGCCGGCGGTCCAGCCCGGATCGCCGTCCCCGACGCCGCCCGGCCCCACGGCCTGAGCGCCGGCCGGTCCCTCAGGGACGCTGGCACACGTCGCACACGTGCGTGGCGCGCTGTGCGACGATCAGGCGGCGGATCGGCGCGCCGCAGCGGGGGCAGGGCAGGCGGGTACGGCGGAACACGCGCAACCCGTCCTGGTTCCGGCCGCGCTCCCCGTTCAGCCTCTGGAAATGGGCCGGGCCCCGGCCCAGCGTGGTGCCCTGGCGCCGGACCGCGCGCCGCAGGACCTGGCGCATGGCCGCCAGCAGGCGCCGCACGTCCGGACCGCACAGCGTGCCGGCCTCGCGCAGCGGGCTCAGGCGCGCGGTCCACAGGATTTCATCGGCGTAGATGTTGCCGATCCCGGCCACAAATCCCTGTTCCAGCAGCAGGGGCTTCAGACGCCGGCGCCGCCCGCGCAGCCGGGCGGCCAGCACGGCGGGCGTCAGTGCCGGGTCAAGCGGTTCCGGGCCCAGCCGCCCCAGGTAGTCCCGGGGCGTACCGGTCAGCCGCCAGCGCCCGAACTTGCGCGTATCGCTGTAGCACAGCTCGCGCCCGTCGTCGAGCCGGAGCCGCAGATGCTCGTGGGGCCCGCGCGGCGCGCCCGGCTCGGCGAAACACAGGTGCCCGGTCATGCGCAGGTGCACCAGGAGCGTGTCGCCCCCGGACAGCCCGAAGACGAGGTACTTGGCGCGCCGGCTCAGCGCGCGGATGCGCCGGCCGGTCAGGCGCGCCGCAAAAGCCCGCGGCCGCAGCGGCGCCACCAGGGGCGGCCAGTCCAGGCGGACGGCCGTCACGGTCCGGCCCACCAGGCCGGCCCGGCGCAGGTCGCCGGCCACGGTCTCGACTTCAGGCAATTCGGGCATGGAACACTGCCGCCTGAGATGTCCCGGTCCGGCGCCGGGCCTCCGGCCTGGCCGGGACGGGGCTTCAGGACTCGTCCGGACCCGCCGCCGGTTGCCGGCCGGACTCAGCATACGGGACCGGCCTTCCCGGCGCAAGCGGCAAGCGGCGCGTGAAAAAACACATGAAAGAGCGTGACAAATGGCGGCAAATCCCCAGACTATCTCGCCGACTCGATGG
>CAZUYI010000274.1:0-3907 GCA_964624095.1 uncultured Verrucomicrobiota bacterium
CAGGATGTGGACGTCAGAGGTGGCGACCCGCTGGCCACCCCCGACATGCGGCATCACGCTCCGCGTGCCGTTGCGCTTGGCTGGCAGTACGTCAACAAGGGCGACTTCGAAACGGCTATGCGGCGATTCCAGATGGCAATTCGCCACGATCCGTCACACGCTCCCGGATACTACGGCATCGCCTATGTCTCCAGTGTGCAGGGCAATCTGGATGCGGCCATCAAGTACTATCGCCTTACCTTGGAACACGACCAGACGTACCCCTTCACCTTCGCGAATCTCGGATACGCCCTGCTTCAGAAAGAGGAATTTGAGGAAGGGCTGAAGATGTTGGACAAGGCTCTGGAATTGAAACCGGATTGCGGAGAAGCCCACCTGAGTTACGCGAACTATTACGCCTACAAAGAGCAATGGAGCAATGCTCAGAAGTCGGCCAATAGGGCCATCGAGTGTGGGCAGGAAATTCACCGAGAATTCAGAAAGCTGCTCGGAAACCACGGCGTGAAACTCGACGCACGACACAGGAACTCCGAACCAGGCCATTGAGGCCATCGGCGGCCTGAGGTCGCCTCAGCCTCGTGGCTGACGTTCGAGCAGGTAGCGGAGGCGTATCAGCGCTGGAGAGCGGAAAAGCGGGCGGCAAAGCAGTAAGGACGCGGCGGCGGAAGGCGCCGGTTCCACGGAGCGCGCAGGTATCCGACCTGTTCGAGGTGGCGGTGCGGAAGGACAGATCAGGGGCCCTTAAATAGTAAATTGTGAGGTGTGCGAATCGCGCCGACACGCAGGCGCGGCAGGGCAGGCAGGCTGGCGCAAGAAGGAGCCAATCAGCGCGGTCATGGGGCTGCCGGGCAACCGTCTTATTCACTATTTAAGGGCTTCTGGCCCCGGGTGTAGGGGGCCGGGTTGGGCTGTGCGCGGGGTGTCAGTTCCCGGACCATGTGGCGCTGACGGTCTGCCGGTAGCCGGTGCTGGAGAGCAGGGCTTTCCATCTCCCGGTGCTCACGGTGTACAGCCCGAGATCGGCTCGGCGGTCGCCGTCCAGGTCGGCGCTGACCGGCGTGGCGCCGGCGCCGCCGAACCCGCAGGCCGCATACTGCCGGTACCCGGTACTGGAGAGCAGGATGAACCACTGGCCGGTCCCGATATTAAAGGCCAGCAGGTCGCCACGGCGGTCGCCGTCCAAATCCGTGCACAGCGGCTGGTGTCCCGCCCCGCACCAAATCCGCAGGTAGTAGCGCGTGTAATTATAGCGCGAGGCGAGGATATACCAGCCGCCGCTGGCGGGGTGGAACCCGATGGGATCCGCGTAGCCGTCGGCGTCATAATCCCCCGCGGTGGGCAGCACGCCGGCCGCATACCACGTGGTGGGAACCCGGTACCGGGCGTAGCCGTTGCGCGAGGAATAGAACCGGTAGTAACCGCTGGATTTGTCGAGGACCGCCGGGTCCGCGCGCCGGTCGCCGTCGAAATCGCCCGGCACGGCCACGAACTGGCTACCGCTGTACACCGAATTGAACGCGATCTCGCGGTAGCCCGTGCTCGACAGCAGGGCGCGCCAGGCGCCGTTCGCGCGCAGCAGGGCCAGGTCGGCCAGGCGGTCCCCGTCATAGTCGTCCATCAGCGGCTGGGCCCGCGTGACGGGCGGCGGCGGCGGCGCGGCCGTTGGCCAGCCGCAATCCTTGAGCAGGCCGAGCGTGATCGAGCCTGGATTGTGGATGGCTTCACCGTAATCCGCCGCGTAGGTCATCATGGCGTGAGGCGTGCCGTTGTAGATTTCGTCAAGGTGCGCGTAGCTCGAGCCCGGTTTCCAGGGGTTCGGCGCATAGAGTTTCGGGCGCGCCCCGCCGTTGGCCGCCTTGGCGTTCGGCCCGTCGAAATAGACGTTGCCGCTCGTCGCCTGCGCGTAGAGGGCGGCGGAAAAGCTGGGATAGGTGAGCAGCGCTGTACCGGCTCCGTTTTCCGCGTAGCGGTCATAAATGGCCGGGATGGCCTCGTCCTCGTAGCCCCACTTGAGTGTCGTGCCACCGCTGCTCCGCAGCGAGCCCAGGAATCCGAGCCCGTGACACATTTCGTGCATGATGACCTGCATGAAATCCACCTTGCTGCCCGGGCAGTTGCCGTCCGTCCCGAAATACCACTCGGTGAACTGCGCATTGTAGGCGATCACGATTTCCTCGTCGCCGCCGTTGAGGTCGGCGCGGGCCAGGGCGTTGGCCGTCGCCACGGGGTAGAAGGTATTGGCGCGCGGGGCGTTCGCGAAATTCTGGCGGAACTCAAACGTGCCGCCGTGGCCCAGGATTCCGCCCGTGCCCATGTTGGCCCAGCAGGCGCTGATCTTGATCGGGACGCTCGAGTTCAGGAGCTTCCCCCAGAGGTTGGCGCCGGCCGTAAAGGCCGCCTTGGCCTGCGCGGGCCAGCCGATGCAGACGTCGCCGAACACGTTCTGCTCGCCGGCATTCAAATACCGGATGGTAAACGTCGCGGTCTGCGGCTGGTCGGCCAGCGTGGCGGGCGGCGCAATATGGTAGGGCGGCAGGCCACGCCGGCCCAGCATGACCCGGATGGGCGGAATCCGTACGCTCAGCGGCTCTCCTTCCGGCCGCAACGGGCCCAGCGGCGTCTGGGCCGTCGTCCCGACGAGCCCGCCGAACACCAAACAGACCATCAGGCAGAAGCGGCGCGTGACGTTCATTGCGGGGCCCCCGTGCGGATTGGATGATGAAATACCCCTCCCTAATCATTCTATTTCTAGCACATCCCCTGATCCGTGCAAGCTAAATATGGGGCGACAGGTAACGCCTCAGTGACGCAGGGGGGGCGAAGGCGGCACAAGATAGCCGAAAAAATTATTTGTACTCGGCGTAATGTGTCAGTGACGGGGGTTATGAGCCCCGGCGGGCTTGTCCCGCCGGACGCAAAGACTGGGAGGAAAGGCGCGCGGCACGCGCCTTTCCTCCCAGTCTCATTCACCCGCGACACAAGGTCGCGGGGGTCTTCTCCCACACACCACTGACCCCTTACGGCGACAGCCAACCATGGGGCGCGGATTGAAGATTGAAGTCACGCCTAGAATTGCGCTATAACTCGTGTGCAGCCGTTCGGACGAAAGGACCCGAGCATGACCGTGAACGACCAGATCGAGGCGATACGCCAAACCTTGGGCCCGGCACTGTATATCCTGGGCCATTTTTATCAGCGCGACGAGGTCCTGCGCCACGCGGACGCGACGGGCGACTCGTTGGAACTCGCGCGCCGCGCGGCCGCCGCGCGGGACGCCAGGCGGATCGTGTTTTGCGGCGTGCATTTCATGGCGGAATCCGCGGCGCTCCTGGCCCAGCCCGGTCAGGCGGTCTACATGCCGGACATCGAGGCCGGCTGCCCGATGGCCGACATGGCGCCCTGCCGCGAGGTGGCGCGCGCCTGGCGCGAGATCGGCGCGCAGCCCGGCACCTGGTGTCCCGTCGTGTATGTCAACAGCTCGGCGGCCCTCAAGGCCTTCTGCGGCGAGCGCGACGGGATCGCCTGCACCTCGGGCAACGCGGCGGCCGTGTTCCGGCGCGTGCTCGGGCAGGGGCGCCGCATTCTGTTCGTGCCCGACGAGCATCTCGGGACCAACATTGCGCTCGACGCGGGCGTGCCCGCGGACGCGCTCGCGGTCTACGATCCCGGCCGGCCACTCGGGGGCTTGCGCCCGGACCAACTCGCCGCCGCCCGCGTTCTGGTCTGGCAGGGCTACTGCCATGTGCATACGTTTACGGCCGCCGACCTCGAGGCCGCGCGCCGGAATCATCCCGGCGCGCGGATCATCGTGCACCCGGAAACGCCCGCCGCCGTCGCCCGCCTGGCCGACGCGCGCGGCTCGACGGCCCGGATCGTCCGCTACGCGGCCGAGGCGCCGGCCGGCGCG
>CAZUYI010000274.1:3917-4266 GCA_964624095.1 uncultured Verrucomicrobiota bacterium
TCACCTGGTGAACCGGCTGGCCCGGCAGCATGCCGGGCGCCTGACGATCGTTCCGTTGCGCCCTTCCGCCTGCCGGAACATGGCGCTGACCACCGAGGCGAAGCTCCTGGCCCTGCTGCAAGACTGGCCCGAATCGGCCCGCGTCCGCGTGCCGGAGCCGCAGGTCGCGCCCGCGCGCGCCGCGCTCGAGCGCATGCTGGCCATCCCGTAGAGGCGAATTGAAGACTTGACGCCGAACCAGTACTTGGGTAGCGTTTTAAACCACTAGGAGGTGCCGCATGAAGACCTTGGGATGGGCGGGAGTCGGGCTGGCGTTGGTGTGGCGATACGGGCCCTCCATGGTGTTCGC
>CAZUYI010000275.1:0-904 GCA_964624095.1 uncultured Verrucomicrobiota bacterium
TCTGGCTCCTGACTTCTGACTTCTGACTCCTGACTTCTGTATTCTCTCTTCCGCCCTTCGCCGCGCGCTTGACTTCAGCCTCTCCTTTGGGCATGGTGCTGGCGCACGGCCGCGGCGCGGATTGAGGTTCGTATAGACATGGCTAGCAGCACGGACAGGGTCACGATCCTGCAGACCGGCCGGCTGGGCGACCTCTGGTTCACCGCGCCGTTGGCCTGGCATCTCCACCAGCAAGGCATCGAGGTGGAGGTGGCCTATAACGCGGCCTTCGGCCAGCCGTTTCAGTTTTTTCCGTATGTCCGGCCGCTCCCGATGCCGCTGAAAAACTGGTTCCCCGGCCCGCGGTTCGGGTACGGCTTCAACGAGATGATCTGGCAGCCGGCCGCCTGGCTGCGCCTGAAACGGCGCGGCCGGCGGCTCATCTGGAACCAGATTTTCCCGTACCGGCTGATCCCTGCGCTGTTCAAAGGAAAATCGTTCGTCGAATGCTGGTACGAAAAATATCCGGCCGTCAATTTCCGCCATGCACCCTGCACGCTGGAGGTCACCCGCAACGACCGGGTGCTCGTGTTCGCGGAGAGCCAGTCCATCCGGTTTAGGAAAGACCGCGCCTATTACGAGTGGATTGACCGGAATCTCAAGACCCTTGTGCGCTCCACTGGGTTGCGCCCGCTGGCGGTGGCCTACGGGCGCCAGCCGGACCACCCGGAATACGAGACTTGGCGCGGCTCGCTCGAAGCCTACCAGCGGCTGATCGCCGGCTGCGGCCTGATTTACGGGATCAGCACCTCGGCCCACGTGCTGGCCCAGTTGCTGGGCAAGCCGATCGTCGTGCTCTACGAGCGGCAGCAACATCCGCTGGGCCGGATCGGAGGCGAGACGATCGCGCTCAGGCAAGGCGAAG
>CAZUYI010000275.1:924-4260 GCA_964624095.1 uncultured Verrucomicrobiota bacterium
AAATATAGCTTCGTCCGGGCCTCGTCCACTATGATTGTTCCATGCACACACCCGTCTTATTCCTGATCTTCAATCGCCCCGCGACGACCGCCCGAGTTTTCGAGCGGATTCGCGCTGCGCGCCCGACCGCGCTTTACGTGGCCGCTGATGGGCCGCGCCCAGACCGTGATGCGGATATAGAGGGCTGCCGGAGTGCCCGCGACCTGGTTATAAATGGGATTGACTGGCCATGCGAGGTACACACGCGATTCCAGGAGCGCAACCTTGGTTGTAAGCAGGCTGTCAGTTCGGCGATTTCCTGGTTTTTTGATCAGGTCGAGGAAGGCGTCATTCTCGAGGACGATACGCTGCCGGATCTTTCTTTTTTCCCATTTTGCGAGGAGCTTTTGCAGCGATACAGGGCCGACGAGCGCGTAATGCTGATTTCCGGTGACAACATGCGTCCAATTCCGCGCTCAGAAAGTTATTTCTTTTCGCGCTTTGTCCATATCTGGGGATGGGCCACCTGGCGACGCGCCTGGCGCCATTATGACCTTGAGATGCGCGATTGGCCGGGCCTCAGGCGCGACGGGCACTGGCTCGACTTCCTGAATCACGCAACGGCGGCTCGATCGCGCAAAATGTTTGAAGTTGCTTATCGAGGTTCGACGACCACCTGGGATACGCAATGGCTGTTTGCCTGCTGGAAACAGAACGGGCTGAGCGTAATACCCTCGGTTAACCAAGTTAGCAACATCGAGCGTTACGGAATCCACATGAAGGTCTATGATCCACACTTGGAAATGCCAACGCGGTCAATGGCTTTTCCGCTCACGCACCCGCTACGCATCGAGGCGGACGTGCTTCATGATCATTATATCCAGCGCTATGCGTTCCTTAGAGGGTCGTTGCAGTCTGCCGAGCTCGTATTTCGGTATCTAGGTCGAACGCTGCGCTATCAGCCTTGTTTGTTCGGGAAGGCGATCCGAGACGTAGCACGGAATATATGGAGCGAGGCTATCCAACGCGCTAATGCAAAAAAACATTTTCTAATGCATTCAGATCCTGGATAGCCAGTTTCTGCAAGAAATGTGCTGTTTTGCTCGCTTTCACTCCCACACGAACGTCTTGCGGTACACGACGCGGCCCTGCCGGTTGGGCCAGGGGATGGACGGTCGCATTCCGAAGGCGCGCGAGAGGGTATTGACGAACGGGTCGGGCTCGACCCAGATGTAGGGCTCCTCGGGCGGGCCTTTTACGCGCCCGTCAGACGGCCCGACGGGCGCCCAGGCGGAATCGTCGTAGCCGGGCGCGCCCCAGGCGCCGGACGGGTTGAGCGCGTGTTTCCAGTCGGGGCCGGTGCCGAGCCGGAACCCGTCGGCCGCGCGCACCGCCACCTGGGTCCAAAGGGGGTACTGCTTCCAGTCGGACGTGGCGGCCAGAACGTGCGGGCCGGGCGCGAGGGGCACGACGGCCGAGGCCGGCCGGGCGGGATCGCCCGCGCTCAGGATTCTCTGGCCGTCGAGGTAGAGATCGGACGGCATGTTGCAGTAAAACTGGATCACGGCCGTACGCGGCTCGGTGTAGAGTTTTAGCAGCGCGGCGGCATAGGCGTTGGTCGAGCCGCGCAGGGCGTCGGCCAGCGCGGGCGCATCGAGCCGGCCCGCCTCGCAGGCATAGGCCCGCTTGCGGAGCTCGAGGATCGCGGCGAACGGAGGCTTGTAGCGGGCATTATACCAGTCGCAATAGTCAGCCGCGCCAAGCCAGTCGCCGAACCGCTCGAAGTTCCAGAGATCGGTCATGAGCGTGTGCGGCTGGAGCGGGTCCGCCGGCGCGTCGAGCGACTCGACGCGGCTGTCGGCGGGCTGGGGCGCCTCGAGGTAATAGAAGGCGGTGCTCTCGAAGGCCGCTCGAGACGCGTGGTTCGGCCCGCGCTCGAACTCCATCTCGAACGAGCGGTCGAACCGGACCGGATCGGTCAGGTGCACCCGGTACTGCACGGTGCGGAACGGGGCCTTGTTGGGCAGGCCGTGGAGCGGCCGGGCAAACACGTTCTGGTAATACCAGCCGGCATTGAAATAATCCTCGAGCCCCGTGCCCTGCCAGGCCGGCTGCCCGTCGAGCCGCATGGATTCGTCGGCCTCGAGCGCCCAGAACGAGCGGTCTTCGCTCATGCACGCCAGGATGCAGCCGGCGAACCGACCGCGTCCCTCGGCCTCGAGCACGACGTGCGGCGTGCCGGTTTCGTGCACGCCGCTCGAGCGCCATGCGGCGTGGAAATAGCCGCCGGGCCGAAGCGGCCCCGCGCGGACGCCGACGGACAGATCGAGCGGCTGCGCGCCGCGGTTCACGAGCGACAGCCGGGCCGACTGCCGGTACGGCATGGGAAACCGGCAATAGAACGTGTTGTTCGAGCAGCCGAAGAACATCGAGCGCCCGCGCCAGCGCTGCCAGACGCTGCCGAAAAAGTCGCCGAGCGGCACGCGCACGGACGGCTGTGACTGGCCGTCCCAGCAGGCTTCCAGGAGCGCATGGCGCAGGGCGGCGGGGTCCCGCACGGCGGTCTCGATGACCAGCGCCTCGATCGTGCCGGGCGCGTCCGCGCGCCAGAGCTCGGCCGATTGGCCCGCCGGGACGGTCACGGCGCGCCCGGCGGCCGGCAGCGGCCCGAACTCCATGTCGCGCCAGCGCGCGGCGACCGACTCGAGCGCGGCCTGCGACGCCGGATCGAGCGGCAGGGAAAAGCTCTCGACCGTCCGGCCGGCGGGCACCGGGTTCCAGTTGATCTGGTAATACACCTTCGGATCGCGCCCATACCGGTAGCCGGCATCGTCAGTCAGGACCAGCAGCCGGCGCCGGAACGGGATTGGCAGGTAGCTGTGCCAGCAGTTCTGCTCGTCCACCGAGACCGGCGCGCAATCGAACGGCGTGACGCCCGCCCGCAGGTCGGCCCAGGAAAAGGCCAGGCGCGGCTCGCGCTCACCGTCGAAGTAGAACCGGAGCTTGCGGTCGGCCTGTATGCCGGTGAACCACAGGCGGGTGACGACTCCGGGCCCCTTGAGGTCGGCCAGGATGCACTGGCCGTCGTCCGTGGTGCCCTGGAAATGGTTGTAATCCTCGTTGGCGCCCGTACGGTCGTGGGAGCCGATCAGCCGTGTGGCCGGCCCGTCAAGCCGAGCCGGCTCGTCGAGGTCGCCGAGCGTGTTGAGCAGTGTGGCATAGGAGACCGGCTCCGGCCGGGAGCAGCCGCCCAGCAGGAGCGCCGCCAGGAGTGGAAAAAGAAAGCGCATGGAAGAAGGAGACAGAAGTCAGGAGTTAGGAGTCAGAATAAGACCGATGGAACACATGGGACATAGA
>CAZUYI010000276.1:0-4244 GCA_964624095.1 uncultured Verrucomicrobiota bacterium
GGACTTGCTGGCCGAGCGGATCGCGGACGAGCAGCAGGCGGCGCGCGCGCGGGCCACGCACCGGCTCCTTGTCCCGGGCTTCTGGGAGGCCCAGGGCGTGGGCGGGCCCGGCCGGCTGACGCGCACGATGTTCACGACGGATCGGTTCCGGGGCGTCTACCGCGGGCTGGGCTGGTATCGCCGGCGGTTCGACGCCTGGCCGATTGCCCCCGACCACCGGCTCTGGCTAAAACTGGGAGTCGTCCATGGCGCGGCGTCCGTGTTCCTGAACGGGCGGGCCATCGGGACCCTCTCGCGCACGCTCGGGGCGTACCGGCTGGAGATCACCGAGGCCTGCCGGCCAGCCGGGAACCTCCTGCTGGTGGCCGTGGACAACGACCTCGAACCCAGCGGCGGCGCCGGCGATATCATGGGGGTGCTCGGCGGCCTGGCGCAAGGCGTGGACATCGAGCGGACGTCGGGCACGTGGATCGCGGCGCTGTGCGTGACGGGCGACCTGCCGAACCGCGCGGCCTCGGGCTGGATCGAACTCCGGTCGGGCATGGCGGCCGGCGCCGAGTCGGCCGGCGACACCCTCCACCTCACGGTGCGCGCGCAGGGCGCGGGCGCCCGGCCCCGGGAGCTCGTCGTGCGCGTGCCGCCGGGGCGCGGGGGCTCGGCCATCCGCGTGCCGTTCACGCTGCCCGTGCCGGATGCCCGCCCCTGGGCGCCGGAGACGCCGGCCCTGTACCGGTTGACCGCCCGCCTGCTGCGCCGCGGCACGGTCCTGGACGCCGCGGCGACGCGCTTCGGGTTCCGGTCGCTGGCCGTGCGCGGTACATGCGTGCTTCTGAACGGGCACCCGTTCTTCATGGCAGGCTGCGGCACCATGACCCATACCCCGGAAACCGTAGGCCCCACGGCCGATTTGAGGGCCTTGCGCCGCACGTTGCGGAGGATGAAAGCCCATGGGTTCGTGTACGTGCGCTACCACACCGAAACGCCCTATGCGGAACTGTTCGATGCCGCCGACGAGGTGGGCATCCTGGTACAGCCGGAGAACCGGCCATTCCAGAGCGAAGGCAACATGCCCGTGCAATCCGGCGGCGAGATCGAGTGGGGACCCGGCGGCCCGGCCGCCCTCGAGGCGGAGACCCGCTGGCACATCCAGGAAACCGCGCTGATCCACGCGCACCTCTCGAATCACCCGTCGCTGGCCGTGTATTGCATGGGGAACGAATACTTCGACCGCAAGCTGCCGGCACGGACACGCTGGCACGCGGCGGTCAAGGCCATGGACCCGACGCGCCTGGCGATTTCGGCCGACGGCAACACCCATTGGTTTCCGCAGGCCGACGATTACGTGGCGGGATACCACTGCGACCCGGCGGTGCTGCGCGCGGCCCCGGTGGTGCTCCACGAGTTCATCAGTGTTCCGACCCTGCCGGACCCGCGCGAGGCGCGGCGGTTCACCGGCGGCACGCTGATGCCGGAAACCCTGCGGCGCTACCTGAACTGGGCGCGGCGCTGTGGGATCAGACGGGCCCGGCTGCGCCGGCTGTCGGTGGCGTCCCACCATCTCCAGGCCATGCACGTGAAATACGGCATGGAAACCGCGCGCGCGATACCCGGCATACAGGGGTACGGGGTGTGGCGCTACCATGATTTCTGGCGGTTCCCCACCCGCATGGGCATCGTGACGGCGCACGGCGCCGACAAGGACCGCACGCCGGACTCGCTGTGCGCCAGCAACCATCCCAGCGTGTTGATCGCCAACGTGGGCCGGGGCAACATGTGCATCAACGGCATGCCCATGGGCCATGCCCTGCACGTCTACGGGGCCAGGCGCTGCGAGGGCGTGCGCCGCAACGGGCAAGCCACGGTCCTGACCGTCTACGCGGCGCATACCGGCGCGAACGCGATCCGCGGCGGCGAACTGGCCTGGCGGATCACCGACGGCAGGACCGTGCTGGCGTCCGGCCGGTCGCGCGCGATCCGCGCCGCGCCGGGAACGATCACGCGCTGCGCGACGCTCCGCCTGCGGATGCCGGCCGGCCGCTTGCCGCATGCCGTGCGCCTGGAGGCCACGCTGGCCTCGAGCGCCGCCCGGATCGCGAACGCGTGGCCGCTGTGGTCCTTCCCCGAGACGCCGCCGGTGCGGGGCTCGGACCTGGCGGCCTGCGGGGCGGCGGGCGATTATGTTGCGCTCGACCCCGCCGTGCGCCGCATCCGCGATACGGCCGATCTGGCCGACGCCGACGCCGGCCGGATGATCGTCGTTTCCGATTCGCTGGCCTACGACGGCCTGGACGCCTTTGTGCGACGCGGCGGGCGCGTCTGGCTGGTTTCGGCCCGCGATTTCCCGGGCCAGCCGGTCATCGCCCATCCCGGCTGGTGGAGCGCCGGCCCGCACCGCTTTACCGGGGCCGTTCTGGAGCGGCATCCGGTGCTGGCGCACTGGCCGGAGTCGCGGGCGGCGGACTGGCCCTTTGTGCGCTTTTTCAGCTCCAAGGAGGCCTTCGAGTTTCCCGAGCGGCTGGACGGCGGCGTCCTGCCGACGACCGTCGTGCCGGTGTTCGCGCGCCGGGCGTTTGGCCACGACGCCATTGCGTACGGGGTGCGCGGCATCCATGCCAACTATATCTGCCGCACCATTGATGTGCGCTATGACTGGATGCCGTACCTGTTCGAGTGGAACGTTGGCCCCGGCCGGATTTTCGGCTGCATGCTCCGGCTGCGCAACGATCCGCTGGCCGGGAACTGGCTGGCCGGCGCCATCCTGGACTACCTGCGCTCGGATGCCTTTCGGCCGAAGGCGCGCGCTGCCTGGCGCCAGGTCTGCCCGGCGCGCGCGCGCAACGTGGCGGAAAACTGCCCCGTCTATTACCACCGCGAGGGCGAGTCGGACACGATGTTCCTGCACGGGAGGCGCCGGGGCACCGGCTACACGCTGTTCACCATCCTCGCGAGGCACCCTGCCTGGCAGGTCATGCAGCTGGGCCACTATGTCAGGCAAGACCCGCCGACCGTCTTCCTCGATTTGTGCGCGCCGTGGCGGATAGGCCGCGTAGCGCTCGGCAACGGCCCGAACGGCGGCGCGCGCCGGGTGCGTCTCAGCGCCGGGCTGTCCGAAGACCGCTGGGAGCCGCTCGGCCTGCTCACGTTCCCGAACACACCGGCGGCCCGGCTGACCCTTGATGGGCGCGGCCTCCCGGCGCGCTTCGTGAAGATCGAGTGCCTCGACCGCTACCCGTCCGCAACGGCCCAGTCTCTTTCGCTCGGACCCATATCGGTGTTCCCGTCCTTCGCCAGGAACCTGAGCCCATGAAGCGCCTCGCCCAATCCCTGTACCTTATTATGGCCGCCTGTATGAACACTTCCTCCTTCGCAGAACCTGCCCTCGCGCCGGACCCGGCGGAGTACCGCATTCCGGCCGCGACCTGGTACGAGGCCGGCCGATTCGACGCCCTGTGCCTGGCGCCCGACGGCGCCCTGTGCCTGCCGGACCGCGTGCTGCTCGAACACGACTCGCCCGGCGCCGGCCGGCTGCTGCCGAAGGAATCGGGCAACGCGCCGGGCGCGGTCAGCGACACGAGCTGGATCCGGAAACGGTTCTTCATCGAGGGGCCCGCCCCGGCCTGGTGCCGGCTGGCCCTCGACGTGCGCGCCGCGCCCGGCTCGCCGCTGCGCGTGCTGTGCAACGGGCACCCGTTTGAATGGCTCGCGCCCGCCGCCCCGGCGGCCGGGCGGCCGCGCTATCGGTATCACCCGCCGGAGGCCGGCCGGTTTTACGGCTGGGCCGTCGGCCGCCCGGACCGGCGGAGCGGTTGGTTTTACGCCGACCTGCCCCCCGCGGCCCTGACCGCGGGCTGGAACACGATCGTGCTGCAGGGCGTTGCGACGAACGCCTGGGAGATCGGGCGCGCCGATTACGCCCAGTTCTGGAAGGGGTCCGAGGCGCCGCTCGCCCCGTTCCCCTGGGCCAGCGACCTTCTCGCGAACGCCCCGGACGGCGCCTGGACGCCCATCGAGGGCGAGTGGGGCATCCGCCTGGCGCTCGGCCGGCATCCCGCGCGGGGCGCGCTCGAGTCGCCGGTCATGGACCTGGCCGATCTCGAGGGCCGCGCGCGCCTCAAGACGCCGGCCGCCGTGCGCGCCGCGGCGCTGACCGTCGAGGCCGAGCTGCCGGACCGCGCGGCGCTGTCGCTCGAGCGGCGCGACGGCGACACCCCGTTTGTCCGGCCGGACACCTGGAGCGGCTGGCG
>CAZUYI010000277.1:0-4227 GCA_964624095.1 uncultured Verrucomicrobiota bacterium
GATAGATCGAGCCCTGCTGGTCAAAGCCGCAGCGCACCATCTCCTGGGGCATGCGGCGCGCGTAGAGCCAGAAGAATCCGCGCACGTCGTCGAGTTCCGCCTCGATGAAGCCGTTGCGCATCGTGTCGGACTGCAGCAGCCGCAGGTAGACTTCCGCCTGGGCCGGGCTCGCGCGCAGGTGAACGCGGCCCTCCTCCCCCGGGTAATCGGAGGACGTGATCCAGTTCGAGGACAGCTTGCCCATCGAGAAGGTTTCGATCACCGGCTGATCGAGCGGCAGGAAGCGCGAAAACATCCTGCGCACCGGCTCGGCCGGCGCCTCCCGCAGGATCTGCTCAACGAACGGGATCATGACGCAGAACTCGGGCAACCCCATCATCTCGCCGTACCACAGCGTGTCGCCCAGGCGCGGCTGCATGACGGGCAGGGCTCCGACGTCGCGCAGGCGCCGCATGTTGGCATAGCGGGCGGCCGGCTCTTCCAGCAGGGTCTGCATCATGGTCAGGGCGGCCATGTGTTCCGGGTACAGGGCCAGCACGCGGCGCACCAGGTCGGTCGCTTCCTGGCGCCGGTCGTGCCGCACGAGCCACTCGGCCTGGGCCAGGGTGATCTCGGCGTTATTGGGAAACACGCGGGCATAGAGGTTGAGCAGCTTGAGGGCTTCCTCGGGCTGGTTGGTCTCGTCAATCAGCCGGATGCGGCGCATGGCCAGCTCAATCTGGCCCGGGTTGATCGCGAGGCTGCGCGAATAGTAGTCAATGGCCTTCTCGGTTTCGTAGCGCCGGAGGTACGCGTCGCCGATCAGCATCAGCGGCTCCTCGTTGTCGGGATCGAGCTGGTGCCACTGATCCCAGACGGCGATGGCCCGGGCATAGTCCCCGTTCCGGAAGGCCTGGTGGCCTTCCTGGCGGAGCAGCTCGGCACGCGCTTCGCGGGTCAGATGGCCGTCGCCGTCGGCCAGGCCGGTAATTTCGTAATACAGCGACAACTCGACGTTCTCCGCCGGCATGGGCACGGACTCGACGGCCACGGCGCGGTTGCTGAGCGTGTCCGTTTCGGTCAGGAGCACCGATTCGCCCGCGGCGGCCAGCTGGACGTTGGGGATCATGGCCAGCATGGAAGACAGGGTGGCCGCCTGCTCGAGCACGGCGGGCAAGCGCACGATCATGGCCACGCCGCGCCGCTGGAGCTCGGCGCCCGCCGCCTGAAGCCAGCGGGTCAGCTTTGCGATGGACGGCTGTTCGATGTCGGCGAGGTTCAGGAAGACCGAGTCCGGCATGGCGTCCTCGACGCAGGCCGCGAGGTTCGAGGGGCTGAAGCTGTCCATCCACTGCTCCTTTTCGATCCAGATCGAGGGGGCAAGATTCAGGTGATAGGAACGCGCCAGCATGCGGTACAGGAGCGGGTCCCACGTACCGGAGTGGATGATTCCCTGCTGGGTGAGGTGAAGCCAGGGCGGGGCCAGGTGCGTCAGCCGGTAGGCGTTGCGGGAGACCCAGTAGGGCACGTAGGGGCCGCGGTTTTCACGCGCCGTCCACTGGGCAATCTGGGCGCGCGGGCTCTGGATGGCCACGCGCCGGATATCGGCGCGCGCCACGCCCGGCTGGGGATCCCAGACGCTCATCCCGATCATGCCCGGGGCGGCTCCGCCGCGGGTGACGACCTGTTCGGCAAACAGCGAGCGGCCGTCAATCGTGGCGAAGCAGATGTTGTTGCGCACGAACAGATCGAGCTCGTGGATCGCGCCCGGGTCCAGCGCCGCGTGCGCGGACGTCAGCGTAAAGGGCTCGAACCCGACAAACTTCTGACGCACCCATACGTTGCCCGTCAGGTCGAGGCCGACATACAGGTAGGACTCCTCGTCGGCCGAGGCGCGCAGGTAGACGCCAAGCTGGCCGCCGCGCAGGCGGTACTCGCACCGGACGCTGATATCCTGGCAGAGGTCGCTGCCGGCCAGCCAGGCCTTGGCGCCCGTCACCGACGGCGGCGCCGCCAGGATCAGCGCGTCCCCGGAGTCGGCCAGGTCGCCCCAGTCGAGAATCCAGGAGTCCCGGTCGCCCACCGGCTGCCAGGCCGTGTCGGTGGCGATCGGCCAGGATTTTTCGAGGCGCGCCAGGAGTTCCCGGGGTGTCCAGGCCGGGTCCACCAGCAGGCGGTTCAGGCGGCGCGGATCGCTGTAGCGCGTATTCAGGGCCTTGTTGCCGGACACGAAGCCGAGGTCGTAATAGCGGCCGACGAGGTCCAGGTTCACGCGTCGGACCAGGACGGCGCGGGCATCGTACTGGCCGAAGTCTCCGTAGGGATAGGCAAACACGCGGGGCCGCGCGCCCGCGTTGTCCTCGATCAACTTTAGGCAGCGCAGGTGGTCGTCGGTCAGGCGGGTCTTGAACTCGTCGAGCGTTTCAAAACGCTTCTTCGCGGCCAGCCACTGGGGGGTTGTCAGGAAATTGCCTTGGCGCCCGGTGGCGTCGGCGGGAACCTGGGCAAAGCCGCGGTCGCTCTGAGCGCCGATGTCCCAGGATCGGGAGCGAACCATTTCGTTCACGTACGGCCAGCGCAGGTTGGCGGGGTCCTGCTCGATGATCGGTTGGGTCCAGAGGAACATGACGGCAGGCCAGCCGGCGCGCCGCAGGATGGCGCGCGTGTCGAAATACGAGGTCTTGCGGGCCTGGTCGAACGTCAGCAGAATGGCCTTGGGCGGCAGGGGTTGGCCCTCCTTGAGCAGCGCCCGCACGTCGTCGAGGGAGATCGGCGTATACCCGGCGTCGCGCAGGGTCTGCAGCTGCTGCTTGAAGCGGTCGGGGCTGATTTCATTGGTGAGGCTGGAGACGCCGGCATAGGCGAGGCTCACGAAGGTCTGGGCGGTGCGGGGCCTCTCGATGCGCGAGCGGAAAAACGAGTAGTTCTGAATCAGCAGCTTGAGGGGGAACCACCAGGCGATCAGGAAACAGACGGCAAAGAGGAAATAGAGCCAGGCCTGGGTATAGGAGACCCGCACGGGCGTCACCGGGCGCGGCTCCGACCCGTCACCGGGAGCCGGCGCGCGATCCGGGTCGGACTCGTCCGGAGCGCGATCAGGGCCGAGGGTATTCATCGGGTTCCCCACTTGGTGCGCCGCATGGTCGCCAGCGCGTAGTAGACCTGCCAGCTGAAGAACAGGGCATAGGAGAGCGTGAAGACAATGCCCGTCCACCAGTAAGGCCGGCCGGTTTTCTCGTAGAAATACAGCGACCAGACCAGGGTGATGGCCATGATGCCGAACACGTAGAAGGACGTCATTTGGCCGAACAGGATCGGCCCGATCACCAGCGCCTGCACCATGACAATCGGCTCGAGCACGGGCAGGACCATCATGGCGTACCACGCGATCGCGGCGGCCGGGTGCTTGCGCCACATGAACCGGCTGGCCACGAAGATTTCGCGCACCCACGACCGCGTCCAGCGCGCCTGCTGGCGGACGTATTTGCCCCAGCGGTCCGGGGCGATGGTCGTCGCCAGGGCCTCGTCGTCGTAGAGCAGCCGGAAATCCCGGAGAATAAAGTTCGTCAGGCTGCGGTCGTCTCCGAAATTCCCGTACCGGCCCATGAACTTTTCGTTAACCCACTGGTCGAGCACGTGCAGCACGCACGACTTGCGATAGGCGGAAAAGCAGCCGGGCAGGCAACTGACGGCCCCGAAGACGCTTTCAGCCGCCTTCATCACCTTGTAGGAAACATAGTACCGCACGTCCTGCATCTTCGTCAACAGGTTGGTCTCGGCATTTTCGACGTCGGCGTGGCCGGCCACCCCGCCTACGCTGGGATCGGCCAGGCCCTGTACGATCTTGTGCACGGCGCCGGGCAACAGGAACGTATCGGAATCCACGTACAGCAGGATCTCGCCGCGGGCCAGCAGGGCGCTGATGGCCATCCCGTGGCTCAGGCCCCGGTTGACTTCGAAGTCCACGACGACCAGGGAAGGATAGCGCGCCTGGGCTTGCAGCATTTCTCTCAGCGTAGGGTCGGTGGAGGCGTCGTTGACGACAATCACTTCGAGCTTGGCGTGGGGATAGCCCTCGCGGTAGATACGTCCGATCGTCGTGGCGATGGAGTCGGCCTCATTGCGGCAAGGCACTATGACCGTGACCACGGGCTGGTAGCCGACGTCCGGCGGAGCCGCATAAAAGGCGGAGATAAAGAATCGGGTGATGATGAACAAGCCGACGACCAGGCTGTACAGGTTGACCAG
>CAZUYI010000278.1:0-4207 GCA_964624095.1 uncultured Verrucomicrobiota bacterium
ATTGCTGACATTAGCCCCTCAAACTAACGCGTCTGCCATTCCGCCACCCGTGCACGGGGGGAATCCAACTCGCGCCTTATACTATAAGCCGACCCGCTCAAAAGGCAAGCCTAAAGCCATGCCGCGCGAATCCAACGCCGAGACGCCAGCCCGGAACCGCCCCGCCGCGCCGGCCATGCCGGCGCCCGACGACACGCCGAAGCCGCCGCTCGAGCAGGCACTGTCCATCGAGCGCGTCCGCTGGCGCCGCGAGATGATGCGGCGGGATCTGTGTTTCCTGCTGGTGTTGGCCGCCCTCCTGGGCGGCGGGGCATGGCTGGCGCGGCGCCTGCTCGACCAGGCCGGCGCGGAACGCCGCGCCGTGCACCAGGCCCTGCAAAACATCCTTGCGCAATCCGCCGCCGCGTCCGCGCCGGCTGCCGATGAGGCGCCCGAGGCGCTGACAGACCTGCCGCCCGTGTCCGGGTCAACGCCGGCCGATCCGCCGGCCAGCCGCGAGTCGATGCCGGACCTGCGGGGCCAGATCGTCGCCCTGGAATCCCAGAACCAGGCGTTAACCAAGCGCCTGGACACACAGCGGGCGGAGACCCAGGCCCTGCTGGCGCGAAACGAGGCCGAGTTGCGCGACCTGCGCGCGCGCCTGGACGAGGTGCAGCGGCGCGCCGCCCAGGCCCCGCCGCCGGAACGCCCCCCGCCCGCGCCGGTTCTGCCGCCCGCGCCGGTCCCGGCGCCTCCGGCGCCGCTGGATACCGCGGCTGCCTGCACCACGCTCACAGTCAGGATTTCCAACGGTGTCCCGATGCGCCTGCCGATTCCGCCGCCCTGACCGCGGCCATCGGCCGCCGCGGCGGGCACGGGTACACAAGCCGCGCAAGGCCTATGATCCCTTCCAGGCAACCATCCGAGCCCGGGACCGAGGAAACGATTTCCGGGGTCATCGAGCGGATCGTGTACCGCTCGGAAGAAACAGGCTATACCGTCTGCGTACTCAAAGGCCGCGGCCAGCCGGACGGGCTGACCGTGGTGGGCACCTGCGCCGCCGTCTGGGAAGGCGAAACGCTCGAAGCCACCGGGCACTGGCTCCGCCACAAGACGCACGGCCTTCAATTTTCCGCGCACCGCATGCTCTGCGTGGAGCCGCAGACGGCAGCCGGCATCCGGAAATACCTCGCCAGCGGCCTCATCAAGGGCATCGGGCCCGTGCTGGCCGAGCGGCTGGTCGCCCGGTTCGGCGACCAGACCCTGGACATCATTGACCGCGAGTCGGCGCGCCTGGAGCAGGTGGAGGGCATCGGCCGGGTGCGGCGCGAGCAGATCAAGGCCGCCTGGAACGCCCAGAAAGCGGTGCGTTCCATCATGATCTTCCTGCACGGGCACGGCGTGGGCGCCGCCCAGGCCATGCGCATTTACCGCGCCTACGGCGACGACGCCGTGGCCGTTGTGCGGCAGAACCCGTACCGGCTGGCCGCCGACATCTGGGGCATCGGATTCAAGACCGCCGACACCATCGCCGGGAACCTCGGCATTCCGCGCGAGTCGCTGATCCGCGCGCAGGCCGGCCTGCTCCACACGCTGTTCACGCAGACCGACGAAGGACACTGCTATTGCCCGCGCGCCGAGCTGATGGACGCGGCCGAGCAGCTCCTGGCCATTCCGCGCCCGGTGCTCGAACAGGCCCTGGCGCTGGAACTCGAAGCGCGCCGGCTGGTCCAGGAGGACGACCGCCTCTACCTGGCGTCCCTGTACCGCGCTGAAACCGGGATTGCCGAGTCGCTCCGGCGCCTGCTCGATACGCCGCCGCGCTGGATCCCGCAGGACGTGGACAAGGCCCTGGCCTGGGCCGCCGCCCGCATGAAGATCGCCTTTGCCGAGCGCCAGGTTCAGGCGCTGCGACTGGCTCTCACGCACAAAGCCTGCATCCTGACCGGCGGGCCGGGCGTCGGGAAGACCACGCTCATCCGCGCCCTGGTGGACATCTTTACGGCCAAGCGTTTGGCCGTCAGCCTGGCGGCGCCCACGGGCCGCGCCGCCAAACGCATGGAGGAAGCCACCGGGCACCCGGCCACCACCGTGCACCGGCTGCTCAAGTTCGCGCCCGGCGCCGGCGTGTTCGAGCATTCGCCCGAGAAGCCGCTGGGCGGCGACGTGTTCATCCTCGATGAAGTCTCCATGATGGATGTCGGGCTCATGCTGGCCTTCCTGCGGGCGGTGCCGCCGGCCGGGCACCTGATCCTGGTCGGGGATGCCGACCAGTTGCCCAGCGTCGGGCCGGGCAACGTGCTGCGCGACTTCATCGCCTCCGGCGCCCTGCCCGCCGTGAAGCTCGACGTCATTTTCCGGCAGAGCGACCGGAGCTGGATCGTGCACAACGCGCACCGGGTCAACCGGGGCTTGCCCTTCGATCTCCCGCCGGCCGAGGCGCCGGCCGATTTCTATTTCATCCCCGAGGAGAATCCGGACGTCGTCGTGCAGCGCACCGTGGAGCTGGTGTCGCGCCGCATTCCGGACCGGTTCGGCCTGGATCCGCGCAGCGACATCCAGGTTCTGACGCCCATGCGGCGCTTCCAACTGGGCTCCGAGTCCCTGAACGCCGTGCTGCAGCAGGCGCTCAACCCGTCCGGTGCATCGGTCACGCGGTTCGGACGCACCTACCGCGTGGGCGACCGCGTCATGCAGGTGCGCAACAATTACGACAAGGACATCTTCAACGGGGACATCGGGCAGATCGCCGCCGTGCGCCTCGAGGACCAGTCGGTCGAGGTGACCTTCGACGGGCGGCGCATTGCCTACGACCTGCACGAGCTCGACGAGCTCAGCCTGGCCTATGCCTGCTCCATCCACAAGGCCCAGGGGAGCGAGCACCCGGCGGTGGTCATTCTGATGGCGACCCAGCATTACAAGCTGCTCCAGCGCAACCTGCTCTACACGGCGCTGACCCGCGGGCGCCGGCTGGTGTGCCTGATCGGATCGCACAAGGCCGTCGCGATCGCCATCCGCACGAACCAGACCGTCGAGCGCCGCACGACCCTGGCGCGGCGCCTCGCGGCCCTGGCCGGAGCCCGACCCTGACCGGGGCGTCCGCTCCGGACACGCCCGGCGCGGGAATCCTTCCATTGGGAGAACGCGGGAGGCCCGGCGGCAAGGGAAGCCATCAGGGCCCGGCTTCGGGTGCCGGCCGCTTGACATGCCGGGTGGGCCGTGGTATAGAACGAGCGTTTTTCGAGGGTCGGATTGGGCAGTTCGACGGCAGGCGCAGCGCGATGCGGGAAGGGGGTGAGAGCAGCCATCCGTTCGGGTATGCGGTGTCGTTTCATCGGGCTTTTTCGGTAGTGGATGAGTGTTCGTCAAGAAAGAGTATTTCCATGAATCGTTTTTGGATTGTCTGCCTCGCAGCGTTGCCCGTGTGCGTCGCGCCGGTTCTGGCCTCCGCCGAGGAAGGCGCGCCCGCCAAAACGGATCCGGGCAAGGACAAGCTGACGCAACTCGAAGACATCACGGCCAGCGGCACCCTGATGAAGGAAGGCAGCATGTACGTGCTGCGGGGCTCCGAAGCCGGCGACGTCAAAATCATGCGGCCGAAACCCGCCAAGCCCGACAAGCCGGGCGAGGAAACACCAGCCGAGCCGGCGCTGGACTTGAACGCCTATGTCGGCAAGGCCGTGACCGTGATCGGCAAGGGCAAGATCCGGTCTCTTAACGGCAAGAAGAAAATCACGGTCTATACGGTCACCCACATCGAAGTGGCCGGCCAAGCCGCGCCCGCCGCGGACGCGCCGGCGGCCGGCAGTGAAACCACGCCGGCCCCGGCCGTTGAGGCGCCTGCCCCGGCCGCCCCTACCCCGGCCGTTGAGGCGCCCGCCGCGGACGCGCCGGCCCCCGCGGCCGAAGCGCCGGCAGGCGAGTAAGGCGGGAAACACATCGGCCGCGCGGCCGGCGCGTGGCTAGGCATTGGCGAGGAAGTCCTCCGCGGGGGGGGCTTCCTCGTTGCATTGGGGCGGTTCGAGCGGATCGAGAATCCAGCGCTTGTTGAACCAGAACCACTGGTCCGGCTGCTCGCGGATCGCCCGGTCGAACGCGTCGAGCTGGTCACCGCACTGGCCAAGGACAAGTCGGCCCGTCCGGCCGTCGAACGCGCCGAGGTCCTCGCCCGGGCCGTGCACGCCGTGCGCGACCTGGTCAACACCGCCCCGGCCGACCTGTACCCGGG
>CAZUYI010000279.1:0-4195 GCA_964624095.1 uncultured Verrucomicrobiota bacterium
GAGGTCTCAGCGCGCGTGCGGCCGGAGCCGCCATGGCGCGCGGCATCCGCGCGGTGTGCCCGCGCGCGGCGATCGAGATCGTGCCGCTGTCCGATGGCGGCGACGGGCTGCTTGAGGCGCTGGAGGGCTTGCCGGGTGCCGTGCGGCTCGAAGCCCACACCTGCGACGCGCTCGGCCGGCCGTTGCAGGCCGCCTGGCTGGAGACCCCCTCGGGTGCAATCATCGAGAGCGCCCTGGCGTCCGGGCTGGCCCGGCTCAGGCCGGACGAGTATGATCCGCTGGCGGCCTCGAGCGCCGGGACCGGCCGGCTGATCCGCGCCGCGCTCGAGCGCGGCTGCCGGCGCATCGTGCTGGGGTTGGGCGGCAGCGCCACCGTGGATGCGGGCTGCGGCCTGGCGGCGGAACTCGGGTTCCGCCTGCTGGACGGCGCGGGACGGCGTCTACCGCCGGGCGGCGGCGCCCTGAAGCGCCTGGAGCGGATTGACGGGTCCGGCGTGGAGCCCCGTCTCTCCGCCGTGAGCGTCACATGCCTGGTGGACGTCCGCAATCCCCTGCTGGGTCCCGAAGGCGCGGCCCGGGTCTACGGGCCTCAGAAGGGCGCCACGCCGGCCGCCGTCGAACGGCTGGAAGCCGGATTAGCCCGGTGGTCCGTCGTGGCGCAACGCGACCTGAAGTGTACACCGGCGGACTGGCCGGGCGCCGGCGCCGCCGGGGGGCTGGGCGCCGGCTGCGCCGCGTTTCTCGATGCGTCGCTTACGCCCGGCGCCGCGTGGGTCGCGCGGCGGAACGGCCTGACGGCGGCCCTTGCGCGAGCCGACCTGGTCATCACGGGCGAAGGCCGGATTGACGCCCAGACGGCCTGTGGGAAAGTGCCGGCCTTTGTGGCGCGCCGGGCCCGGGCGGCCGGAAAGCCCGTCCTGGCGCTCGGCGGCGCCGTGGTGTCGGGCACGGATCTGAGCGCCCTCGGCGTGGCCTGCTGCCGGGCCGCGACGCCACCCGGCATGCCGATCGAGCGGGCCCTGCGAGAGGCGCCCCGGCTCCTGGCGCGCGCCGCGGAACGCCTGATACGGGATTGGCTTGCCAACCGGGTGAGCGCAGCCCGGCCCGGTGCAGGGCGCCCCGGCCGGCGTGCCGGTTGGATCCGACATGGAGCTTGCCCGGCCGGCCGGCCGGCCGTATATTGATGTTGCGCATGGATCTTGACGGAAGGGCGATACGCGGAATGGGGGAACGAGCGTCATTCATGGCTCATCTATCGGTCATCGCCCCGATCGGAAAGGCGCTGCAGACCGTGCGGCGCGCGATCTTCAGTCCGTTCGAGCCCCTGGCCTGGCTGGCGCTGGCGTTTACAGCCTGGTTGGACGCCCTGCCGAAGGGTGGATTTCCCCCACTCGGCCTGGGCCTGTCTCTTTCGCTGGGGCCGCCTGTTGGCCCGCTCGTGCGGAACTGGGTGTGCATGCACCGGGCGCTGTTCGTGGTCATGGCCGGTGGGATGGGGGTGGTGAGCCTGGCGGCGGGGCTCGTGCTGCTGTGGGTGCGGTGCCGGGGCGCATTCCTGTTCCTGGACAATGTGCGGGGCGGCCGTGCCGAGATCCGGGCGCCTTGGATCCGCTTCCGGCGCGAGGGCCATTCGCTGTTTTTGTTCTCGGCAGCCTTTGCCGCGGTGGTGCTGGCCGTACTGGCCGTGACGCTGCTGGCGCTTCTCGCCGCGGCCTGGCCGGGCATGAGCCGGGCGGCGCTGGGAGCCCGTGCCGTGGGCGCGCTGCTGGCGGGTGGCCTGTTTCTATTGTGTTTCGGGCTGGCCGTGCTTGGCATCCAGGCGCTGCTGCATGATTTCGTGGTGCCCCTGATGGCCCTGCGGCAGTGCGGCGTGATGGCGGCCTGGGCCACCGTCCTGGCGCTGTTCAAGGCCCACGCGGCGGCGTTCGGGCTCTATCTCCTGTTCCGGCTCGCCCTGGGGCTCGGGCTCTCCATCGTGCTGCTCGGCTGCTGCTGCCTGGGCTGCGGCGTGGTGCTGATTCCCTACGTGGGCGCGGTGATCCTGCTGCCGCTGCTCGTGTTCTGGCGAGCCTACTCGCTTCACTTCCTGGAACAGTTCGGGCCGGCCTATCGCCTGTTCGAGACGGGGTCTGCCCATTATATCCCGGTCTGAAAGGCGCGGCCATGGTGCGGCTTCATACGGTACTCGAAAAAGCCGTGGCACTCGAGGCCTCGGACGTGCACCTCAAGCCCGGCACGCAGCCCTTCTTCCGGGTTCACGGCGCGCTGGTCGAAAGCGGGTTCCCGCCGTTCGAGTCCAGCGATCTCGTGCGCCTGGTCGGGGACATCCTGCCGGCCCATCTCCGGTCGCGGCAGTCGCTCGACACCGAATTCGACTTCTCGCACCAGGAGAGCGGGGTAGGCCGGTTCCGCGTCAACGTCTTCCAGTCGCACGGCGTACCGACGGTGGCCCTGCGCCACGTGAAAACCCGCGTGGCGTCCATCGCGGAACTGAACCTGCCGCCGGTGCTCGAACGGCTGATGCAGGCCGACAGCGGCATCATCATGCTGTGCGGCGCGACGAGCTCGGGAAAATCCACCACCCTGGCCGCCCTGGTGCGGTGCCTCAACGAGCGGGATCGCCTGCGCATCATCACGGTTGAAGATCCCGTCGAGTACGTGTTTACCGATGTCCGCTCGGTGATCACCCAGCGCGAGGTCGGGCTGGATACGGCGTCCTTTCACACGGCGCTCAAGTACGTGATGCGCCAGGATCCGGACGTCATCGTGATCGGCGAGATGCGCGACCATGCCAGCCTGTCGGTCGCGCTGAGCGCGGCGGAAACCGGGCACCTGGTGCTGTCCACCCTGCACGTCAACACGGCGGCCCAGGTGGTGCACCGGATTCTCGATTTCTTCCCGCAGAGCGAGCGGGACCAGGTCCGCATGACGCTCTCCGTCAATCTCCATGCCGCCCTCTGCCAGCGGCTGGTCCCGGCGGCGCGCGGCGGCGTGCTGCCGGCGGTCGAAATCCTCATCAACACGCCCACCGTCCGCAAGCTGATCGCCGAAAATAAGCTCGAGTTGCTGCCGGCCGCCGTTGAAACCGGGGGCGAGGACGGCATGCAGACGTTCAACCAGGCCCTTTTCAAGATGATCAAGAGCGGGGCGGTGACCGAGAAGGACGGATTGAGCCAGTCGCCGATGCCCGAGCAGCTCAAGATGAACCTGCAAGGTATTTTCCTCGACGAAGGGCGCCGCATCCTCGGGGGCTGAACGCCCCGCGCCGCAAGAATCCGGTTGCGTGGGCGGGCCTTCGCCGCTAGGATGCCGGGCCCATGACGCCGTGGCGCGTAGGGCGCGCAGGAACTGGCGGGAGGTTGCCATGAAAGTCAAACGACGGGATGCCGGACGCGGCTTCGCGCCCTCGCCACGCGCCCTGGTGGGGACCGTGCCGGCGATAGCCGTGACGCCCGTGGCCGACGGGCGGCCCGGCGCGTACGAGAGCAATGCGGCGGGCACGTGGCGCATGGTCGAGAAGGTCAGCCGGCTCATCCGGTCCCGGGTCAAGCTGCCCGACGGCACCCCGGTGCGAGTCGTGACGGCCCCGGAGATCGTGTACGGTCCCCGCACGGGAGCCTTGGCGCAGGCTGCCTACCAGCGCGAGGGCGTGTGCGCCAATCTGTGGGTCAGCCGGTCCTGGGCGTACAGCGACGAACTGATGAGCGCCTGCCAGGGGCTGGGATCGAGCGAATGGCAGCAGGCGGCATACGGGCTGAACCAGACGGACCGGCCGGGCGCGGTCTGGCTGAAGGCCTTTTGCGCGGCGATGGATGAGAAGCGGCGCCCGATTTTCTCGATCTACCCTCCCGACCTCGAGGACGAAGACGGCGATCTGGCGCCGTTCGTGGCCGAGCGCATCCTGCGCTTTGCCCGCGCGGCGGCGGCCGTGGGCGAGATGCGCGGCAAGAACTACCTATCGCTCGGCGGCGTGTCCATGGGCATCATCGGCTCCGATGTGCGGCGAACCCTGATGCTCGACGTCTTTGGCCTGGGCACGGTCTCGGTGGACATGGTGGCGCTGAAGGGACGCATGGACCAGGGCTTTTACGACCACGAGGAGCTCGAGCGCGCCCTGGCGTTCATGCGGACGTTTCGGATGGACTATGGCCCCGGCCCGCGTCCGGCGCCGCCCGACGACCTGCTGCGCACCTGC
>CAZUYI010000280.1:0-4192 GCA_964624095.1 uncultured Verrucomicrobiota bacterium
TTCCTTGAGCTGCGTCCAGTCCCTGATCTTCAGCGCCTTGCAGACCCGCTTGACTTCGTCCTTCGTGATGTAGTCCGGCAGTTTCATGCTATCCCTCCTCGTGGTGTGCGCCGTGTCCCGTCCAAAGCCGGCTCAATATGCGGTATTCCGGCCGGACTTGCCAAGCTGTTTGTGGCGGCGCGCCCGACTGTGTCGTGCCCGGAGTGGGCCGACCCGGGATGGCGAGGACGCCGGGGCAGGCTTGTATATCCCACGCGCACGCGCTATCCTGCCCGTAGAGATGGATTGGGCGGACACGCGGCGCGGCCCGGCGCCGGGACGCGCCCGCGGCCGGCGGGAGCCTGCGATGAGGCAAAAACTCCTCGACTTCGTGAAGCGGGATATCTGGCGCATCCGGGCCGCGACGATGCCGCGCAGCCGGTTTTTCCTGCTCAAGAACCTGCGCATAGCCGTCCTCGCGCTGCGCGGATTTGATGAAGACCGGTGCGCGCTGCGCTCCTCGGCGCTCACCTTCTATACCCTGCTGTCCATCGTGCCCCTGTTCGCCATGGCCTTCGGCATCGCCAAGGGATTCGGCTTCGAGCAGGTCCTGGAACAGCAACTCCTCGACAAGTTCCCCATGCACCAGGACGTGATCGGCAAAATCATCACCTTCGCCCGCAACATGCTGGACCATACCCGGGGCGGCGTCGTCGGGGGGATCGGCTTGATCGTGTTGTTCTGGTCGGTGGTCCAGGTGCTCTCGCATATCGAAACGTCGCTGAACGATATCTGGGGCGTCAAGTCCCTGCGCTCCTTCGGGCGGCGCCTCAGCGACTACCTCTCCCTCATGCTGGTCTGCCCCTTGTTCCTGATCGTGTCCAGCGGGGTGACGGTCTTCATCCGCGCCCAGGCCCACGGGCTCGCGCAGCGGATGGCCGGGTTCGGCGCCATGGGCCCGGCGCTGGGGATCCTGCTGGCGGTCCTGCCGTACGCGGTGGTGTGGGCGGCCTTCGTCTTCGTCTACCTGTTCATCCCCAATACCAAGGTCCGGTGGCGCTCCGGGTTGGTCGGCGGCATCCTGGCGGGCACCGTGTACCAGGCCGTGCAGATGGTCTACGTCACGTTCCAGGTCGGCGTGGGAAAATACAACGCCATCTACGGCAGCTTCGCCGCCTTGCCGCTCTTCCTCGTGTGGGTCCAGCTCTCCTGGCGCATCGTCCTGTTCGGGGCCGAAGTGTCGTTCGCGCACCAGAACGTCGAGACCTACGAGTACGAGCCCGATTGCCTGCGCGTCAGCCGGTCGTTCCGCCGGCGCCTGACGCTCGCCGTCGCGGCCCTCGTGGCCAAGGCGTTCGCGGAGGGTCAGCCGCCGCTCACCGCGACCCGGATCGCCGCCCGGCTCGAACTGCCTGTGCGGCTCCTGCGCGATATCGTGAACGAGCTGGTCGTGGCCCGGGTGGTGTCCGAAATCAAGACGGGCGATGACCGCGTGACGGCCTATCAGCCCGGGTTCGACGTCAACCAGATGACCATCAAGCAGGTCCTGGACCGCCTGGATGCCAGCGGGTCGGATGCCATCCCCGTGGCCCCCGCGCCGGAGCTGGACCGGCTGAGCGGCGCGCTCAAGGAGCTCGACGCGCTGGCCGAACACGCGCCCGCCAACCGGCTGCTGAAGGATGTGTAACGGGAGGGGGATGCCGCCGGCCGCCGCCGGCGCCGGCGCGCCGTGGCTGTTGCGGCTGCACGGGATTTCCCGTGTCATGAAGCAGGCGGGCAGAAGCCTTGCGCTGGTCCTGGGTTGCGACGTCCTGTACTGGGCCGGAACGGCGGCGCTGCTGGCCGGACGGACGGCCGGCGTGCGGGAATATGTCGCGCCGCAGGGATCCTGGTGGCTGTGGGGATCCGACGCCCTGTGGCGCGCGAGGCCACTCCTCGCCGGCGCGGCTGTCTTGTTGTCGCTCGCGGGCTGGCAGCTGGCGCGGCGGGTCCGGCCGGACTCGACCGCTTCGCGGCCGGCATGGGGGCTCCCCCTCGCGCTGGCCCCGGTTCCGGCCCTCGCCTGGCTCTATCGGGATGCCCTGGCGCCCGCCTGGTTCGCCTCCCTGCTCTTTTATGCGCCGCTTGCTCTGCTGGCCCTGTGGCTCACGCGGCTGATGTCGCCGCGGCCGGCTGGCGCCGGGCCTCGGCCCGGGCTGCACCCGCCAGCCCATGCCGCCGCGTGGATCTGGCTCGGTGCGGCTGTCTTCTATTTCTGGACGGGGCTCTATTATACGCGGTGCTGCGGACCCCATGCCGGCGATGAAAACCATTTCCTGATCCAGGCCGAGAGTCTATACCGGGACCATGACCTGGACCTGCGCAACAATCTCGACGCCTGGCTCGGGCCGGATGCCCTGGGCCGGCTTGGCTCGTTTCACCTGCATATCAGCCCGTTTTCGTCGCCGCCGCATGCCTATAGTTACCATTCGCCGGGCCTGCCGTTCCTGCTGGCGCCCGCGGTGCCCGGCGGCCTCGCGGCGTGCCACGCGGTCCTGGGCTGCATCGCGGGTGCGGCGTGCGCGGCCATGTGGCTCCTGTGCCGGCGCGCCGGAGCCGCGCCGCCGGCCTGCGGCGTGATGCTGGCCGGGTTCTGCCTCAGCCTCTACTGGTGCGTCTATGCGTCGCGCGTGCTGCCGGAAACGCTCGGCGCCGCCCTGGCGGCCTGGCTGGCCTGGGCCATCCTGGCCCAGCGGGAGTATCCCTGGCGCACGGCGGTGATCGCCGGCGCCTGCTGCGCCGCCCTGCCCTGGGCCTATATCCGGTTCCTGCCGCTCGCCCTCGCGGGGGTGGCGCTCTATCCGCCGGGCGCCGCGCGGACGCCGGAACCCGGCGCGCGCCGCGCCGCGCGCCTGGCCCTGTTCGCCATCCTGGGCGTCGGCGGGTTGATCCTTTTCCGCTGGGGCCAGGCCCGCATGTTTTCCGGTGGCTTCTCCCACGAGGTGGATCGCCTGTTCTTCGCCTGCCCATCCGGCCTGTGGCGCGTGTTCACCAATCCGAACGGACTGCTCAATACCTTTCCCATGGCGCTCTGGCTCGGCGCCGCGGCGGCTCTCTCGCTCGGCGCGCCGCCCGGCCGGCGCCGCATGACCGCCATCCTCTCCGGCATGGCGGCGCTCTACTGGCTGTCAACCTGCGCCGTGCCGAATTACGGCGGCGGCAGCACCCTGGGCGGACGGTTCCTCGTCGCCGTCATGCCGCTCCTGCTGCCGGCGGCGCGCGGGTGGCTGCTGTTCCTGGCCCTGGTCTCCGTGGCGCTCTGCGCCCTGCAACTGCTCGCGCTGCCGGCGCTGGGCCGTTCGTTTGCCTGCCCGTTCAGCGAACTGCCCGTCGTCCTGCCCGCGCTGCACGGGCTGCGCTACCCGTTCTGCGGGAGCGCGCACGCCCTGGCTATGGCTGCGCTCACGCTGCTCATCATCGGCCTGCGCCGGCCCGGGCTATCGGCCCGGGTTGCCGGGCTGGCCGTGATCCTGTCGCTCGGCTGGCATGCCGCCGGCCCCCCGTGCGCGCTCCCGGTCTGCCCGCCGCGGGCGCCCACCGACCCGGCCCGCGTCGCCCGCGCGCTCGCCGGCCTCGATCTGGACCGCATCCGGGTCTCGCGCCCCGTGCCGGGCGCGGGCGCCGCTCTCTTCGAGATATCCAATCTCCTGCTCGAGGACGATGGACACGGCCAGGCACTCTCCGTCACGACGCGCGACCTGGGCGCCCGCCAAGCGGGCCGGCTGGTCTGCCAGCCGCGGCTGGAAACCAATGACTGGAGTGGGCGGCCGTACCGGTGGACGACCCTGGCGCCGCCGTTTCGGCCGGGACGCGGGCAACGGGCTTTTTTACTCGAAGGCCGGCTGGAAGGCCCCGCGCAGGCCGTGCTGGCCGTGCGCGAGGGCGCCGAGACGATCCTGGAAGAACCGCTGGCCCCCGATCCGGCGGGAGCCGTGCGCTTCAAGGCGGCCGTGCGGACCCGGGGAGACGGCGCCGATGTCTACCTGCTCCTGCGCCTGGACGGAGAAGGCACCTTCTACGGCCGGCGCCTGGCCTGGTCGCCAGTCAGTGTGCGCCTGCTGGAACAGGCCGGCCTGTCCTGGTAGCGGCCCGGTCCGACCCGCCCGCGTGAGCCGGGAGGGCCCGTCTTCCGGCCGCACCTCGAAAACGAACCGGGAAGCGCCGCCCACCCGCG
>CAZUYI010000281.1:0-4173 GCA_964624095.1 uncultured Verrucomicrobiota bacterium
AGCGAAAACAATCCGTATGGATCCGGTGTGATATCGAGTCCGACACGACGCTTCAGAATGGCAGGTTATCCTCCGCGGCGGCCGCCCCGTTAGCCGCGCCGTTGCTCGCCTCGGCGGGGGCGGGTTCCGTTTCGGGATCGGAGCCCGCCCGGCCCCGCCCCAGGAACCGGACCCGGTCCGCGCGCACCCGCAGCCGGGACCGCTTCTCACCCTGGTCGGTCTGCCATTGATCCAGTTGGAGGCGCCCTTCGACCATCACCGGCGCGCCTTTCCTGAGATACTGGCCGCAGGTCTCCGCCTGCCGGCCCCAGACCACGATGTCGGCAAAGCAGGTGGATTCCACCAGCTCGCCAGCCTTGTTGCGGTATTTCTCGGATACCGCCAGGCCCAGGTCCGATACCGCCTGGCCTGAAGGCGTCTGGCGCACCTGCGGGTCGCGCGTCAGGTTGCCCATCAAGAATACCCGGTTCATCGGTCGCCCTCCTCTGTGATTCATGGCACACGCTCTATCCTTGGAAGGGATCGTGCCCGGTGGGTTTCCGGATTTTTTCAAAAAAAATAATACCGGCTTTCGAAGGTTTTACAATGCCGCGGCGTTGCATTTCGCGACGAGGGGCGCTAAACTCCGGATGCTGCGAGGCTGGGTCATCCGGGCCGCCGCCGGTCCCGCGCCTGTCGGTCCGGGCGGCTACGGGTTCGCGGGCGCATGTTCGTCCCCCGCGGAAAAGGCGCCGCATGACATCCGTTGACCATTGGCGGGAATGGAAGGCGCGCTGCGCGCTGGCGCTCTGCGCGCCGGCCGCGCAGGAGGCGCTGCGGGACTTCGTGGCGCGCCGCACGCGCACATACTTGGCCGCCAGCCGGGCGCGCGGCGGGCCAGCCGAGGACCCGGACGAGCGCGAGGCGTGGCATGGGTTCGAGACCTATTTTGTCCTGAACCGGCGGCGCAGCGGCAAATCCTACAAGGACTGGCTGTTCGCGCGCGGCACGGACCCGGCGGCGCCGGGCGCGCCGACCCTGCCGGCGCTGGAGAGCGGCGCCTCCCTGCTGCTGCGAGACGTGGTGCGCGAGCGGCTGCGCCGCGAACGCGCCCCGGCCCGCGTCCGCTCCCTCCAGGAACCGGTTGCCGGCGCCGGCCAGGCGGTGGCCGTCACGCTCGAAGACCTGTTGCCGGGCGGGTTCGACACCGTCCGCGAGGTGGACCGGCGGGAGCTCGAACGCCTGGCCATGCGCCTGGCGGACACCGTGCTGGCCGGGCTGTCCCGCCGTGAGCGGATCGCACTTCTCGCCCGCGAGCGGGGTCTGTCCTGCGCGCATCCGGCGGTGTGCAAGGCGGCCGGCTGCGGCAAGACGGCCCTGGCCGAGGCGTACCACTCGGCACTCCAGGCCGTGGCCGGGCATGTCAGGCGCGACATCCCCCGCGAACCGGCCTGCGTTCAGGCCGCGTTGAGCGTTGCCGTGTTCGAGGCGGTTCGTCAATGCCTGAAAACATGGGATCGGGCGGAACACCCGCTGTCCGGATTCCTTTATGGGTAGAATGAGAACAACGCCCAGACTTCCATCCCGTGTGGCGGGGCCGGACACGCTGCGCCACCGCCGGCAGTTGGCGGCGTGGCTGTTCGAGTGGCAAACGGACCGGCGGCTGCGGGAGGCGTGCGGCGCGGAACGCGCCGCCCCGCCGGCTGGGACAGGGCCGTCCGCCGGCCGCTCGCGAACGCACGGACCGGGTCAGATCGTATTGCTGCCGCCCGCGCCGGATGCCGGGCCGGCGGATCGGCCGTTGTACGTCCTGGTCCTGGCGGCGGCTACCGCCGGCACGGTCCGGGCGGCGCCGTTCGGGCGGTTTGCCGTGCCGGCGACGCCGGGCGAATGGCGGACCGGGCTGCGGGCGGGGCCGCTGCGCGTACTGTGTCTCTGGAATGCGCGCCGGTTCCCGCGCCGCCTGCTCGAAGCCGGCTGGCGGGCGGGGCGTCTGAACCGGGCGACGCTGATCCGGGCCCTGGCGCTGGACCGGCTGATCCGCGCAGGCGGCGCGGACGCCGGCGCCACGACGCCGGACATCGGCCCGCCGCTGGTGCACCCGTTGGATCCCCGCCACGAGTACCTGCGCGGCGAACTCGAGATCCTGGAAGCGGCGCTGACCATCGAGCCGGCAGAAGGCGCCGGCGCGCGAGCATGCATCTACCCGGCGCGGCCGGGCCCGATGTCGAACGCCGCGGGGCCGCCCACGGATTACGGCGTGTAGAAATATTCCTTCAGAAACAGAGGCTGTCCTTTTTTCATGCCGGGCCGGACCTTGTCGAAGTACGGCTCCATGTCCTTGTGCCAGCGCTTGCTGACCTCCGCGCGGGCGCTCGCGCGCAGCGCCTTCATGGGGTCCTTGGCCTCGAAATAACCCACCAGCAGGCCATCGGGCCGGTAAAACATGGAGTAGTTCCGGATCCCGCACCGGCGCATCGAGGCCAGCATTTCCGGCCAGACGGGATCGTGAGCTTTCAGGTACGCTTTCAACATCCCCTTTTTCAACTGCCAGATGCCGCACATCCGTTTCATGCATGCTCCTTGCGGCCTGCGCCGCGTTGACCGGCGGGACAAACGGCCGCCCATGCCGCCGACTTCATGGGTCTCAGCCGGAATCAGGATACGGGTGGGCATTCCCTACCGCAAGCCGATTCCGGCCGATATGCGCGCCCGTCCGATCTATCTGTTCTCTGCGGGCAGGCCCCGGTTCGAGATGGTGGCGGCCGAATCCGGGTGCCTCGTGAGGAAGACCGCGCCTCGTGCGAGGCGCGTCCTGCCAGGGAGCGCCTGGAGCAAGGCCGTTGCCCGTTGGGAACGGCGTTCCGGCTCCCTCGTGCGAAGCCGGCGCCTGACCGCCCGAGCACGTGGCGAGGCGGTCTGTTCTGGACGCCGGGCGGGAGGCTGCGCTACCATGTTCCGCCATGAAGCCATCCGTCGCCATTCTCGACGCACTGCGGGCGCGGCCGCTGGTCTTCGACGGCGCCATGGGCACCGTGATTTACCAGCGGGGCGTGTTTTTGAACGCCTGCTACGACGAGTTGTGCCTGACCCAGCCGGCGCTGATTCTCGGGATTCACCGGGATTACGTCGAAGCCGGCGCCGATGTGATCGAAACCAACAGCTTTGGGGCCAACCGGCTCAGGCTGGCGGCTTACGGACTGGCCGAGCGCGCCGTCGAGATCAATCGCGCCGCCGTGCGCCTGGCCCGCGAGGCGGCCGGGCCCGGCGTCTTCGTTGCCGCCTCCGTGGGGCCCGGGTTCGGGCCGGAGGTCCGGTCCACGCCCGAACTCCTGGCCCGGCACGACGAGGCGTTGGACGAGCAGTTGGCCGCGCTGGCCGGGGCCGGCGCGGACCTGCTGGCGCTCGAAACATTTTTCGATGCGGACCTCCTGCTGCGCACGGCCCGGCTGGCCCGGCGTTACAGCCTGCCCGTGCTGGCCTCCTTTACGCTCGAGCCGGGTGCGCCCGCGGCCCCGGACGGCGCCGCGCCCGAGGAAGCCATCGCGCGCCGGCTGGATGCCGATCCGCACGTGGACCTGGTCGGCCTGAATTGCGGACGCGGGCCTGCGGACCTGTTTTATGCCGTCAAGCGCGTCATGGCTTGCACGTCCAAGCCGGTGGTGGTCATGCCGAACGCCGGCGGTCCGCGGGAAGTCGGCGGGCGGATGCTGTACCTGAACAGCCCGGAATATTTCACCGAGTTCTGCAAGCGCTATATCGAGCTGGGTGTCCGCGGCATTGGCGGCTGCTGCGGGACCACCCCGGCCCACATCCGCATGGCCGCCCGCGCCGTCAAGACCCTGAGCGGCGTCAAGCGGCACCTGGCGATCGCCGCCGCGCCTGGCGCGGAGGCGCCGGCCGTGCCCTTCGCGCGGAAATCGGCCTTTGCCGCCCGCCTGGCCTCCGGCCAGCGCGCGACCTCGGTCGAAATGCTGCCGCCCTCGAGCGGGGCGGGCCTGCCGGCCTTCCTGGCTCGGTGCCGGGCCTGCCAGGAGGCCGGTGTGAATGCGATCAACCTTCCCGACGGCCCGCGCGCCAGCGCGCGCGTGGCCGTCTTGGCAGCCGCCTTTTCCATCCTGAAAGAATTGACCATCGAGCCGATCCCGCACTGCTGCTGCCGGGACCGGAACCTGATCGGCATGCAGTCCGACT
>CAZUYI010000282.1:0-4171 GCA_964624095.1 uncultured Verrucomicrobiota bacterium
GGCCGGGTTGCCCGTGACCCGGTACACGAGGGCGGCCGACATCAGGTCCGGGTATCGCTTCCAGGCGCCGTCAACCTGGAGCCAGTGCTCGAGACCCCAGTCCCGCACCTCGACGTCGTCCGGCAGGCCTTCCACCTCCTGCCGGAGCTTCGCCCAGGCGTTCGTGCGGCGCTCCACGCCCGCCTTGACGGCCGGCCAGGTATCGGCGTTGAAGAACAGGCGCGGGTGATCGGGGCGAATCCGGGGCGCTACGTCGAGCGCCGAGAGGTGCAGCCGCGCGTCAAAGTGCAGGCGGCCGTCCAGGTTGGTCATGGCCAACAGCCCGGCCAGATCCCGGCGTGCCGCCTCCTGATTCTGGTCCTGCATGGAGGCGCGGGCCATGGCCCACTGCACGTCGTGGGCCCAGCCCGGCCGATCCGACAGGTTCAGAGCACGCGCAAACTCCTCCCGCGCCCCTGCCCCGTCGTTTTCAAGCAACCGCGCTTCCCCCAGTCCCATCGCCGCGTGCGCCTTCTGATCGGCCCGCGCGCCCGGCAGCTCCAGGACGGCGCCATATTCGCGGCGCATGTCCGCGGCCTGTGTCGCGCTCGCTCCCCAGATGTCCCGCAGGACCGTGTCACCCATCGCCAGGCGCGCCTCGGCCCGCTCCTCATCGGTGGCGGCCAGCGCCAGGGCGCGCAGAAAGTCGCTCCGGGCGGCGGCATAATGGATGGGCGTGCTCCAGTGTATGGGCCGCTGTTTCCTCCGGCCTGTATCCATGACATGGCGGAAGGTCAGCGGCCAGGCGCGCAGCTCCTGCGGGCCGGTGACGGCCACGCTGAACCCGGACAGGTCGCCTTGTCGCGCGCTGATCACCGCCACGGCCAGCACGTGTTCGCCGCGGGTCAGCGTCACGTCAAACACATAATCGCGGCCGGTCGGCTGAACGGTGTTCCCGCCACCCCACAGCGTATTGAAAACCGGCGAGCCATCCACCCACCACTGCATCCACCAGTAGGCCCCTGCCCCGATCTGAAACGTCATGTCCTCCGTCGCCGTGACCGGCGCCAGCAGGTACACCGTCCTGGCGTTCTGCAGGGTGCGCTCTGCCTGCGGTAGCAGCGTGGTCAGGTCCAAGCCGCCGGACGTCAAGCGCACGGTCCGCGCCTGGAACCGGTTGGTCCCGATCATCAGCTCGGCGGGAATGGTTTTCAGCGCGTCGCCGGGCAACAGGTCGGCGGCCACCGGCGGACCTTGGTCGCGGGCTTTATCGTATGTTGACAGGCGTTCAATGACGGCCGGCCCAAAGGCGGTCCATTCCGTAGGCCATGCCACCTCCAGCTCCGACGCCGGCAGGACCGTCAGCGAGGCTCCCCACCCGATCATCAGGAGGCGTGCCATGCCGCGCATCACGTTCCTCCTTCGTCCGTTTCCGCCTTCTTTAACGCGCCTTCCAGCGCCTCGAGCGGCAACGTGTTGGCCGGCGCGCGGGTCTCCGCCAGCGCGTGCCGGACCAGCCCGGCCAGCAACGCGTCGGCTTCCGGCCGCGTCCCGAGCCCGGCCGCCAGCGCCAGGGAGGTCGCCAGCAGCCGCCCGGCTCCCACCTGCGCCTCGAACAGGTACGCCTTGTCCTGCATCGTCGAGTGGTGCCCGATGCTGCGGATGATGGGCTGGATCCGGTGCGGCGGGTAGGCCGACAGGTCGAGCGGGTACACGCCGCTGATCAGGTGGAAGAACTGGAACGAACACCAGTCCCCGTGCGGGAACCCGTCGAGCGCCGGGTGCGATTCGATCACCGTGCCCATGTTCCCCGTGCTGCCGCCGTTGAACGGCGCCGTCCGGAACAGATTGGCATACTGTCCTTTCGCCTCCGGCAGCACGCCCTTGCTCAACAGCAGCACGGCGCCGCCCGCGCCCAGGTAGGCGAGCCGCTCCGGACCCAGCGCCTGGACCACGAGCAGCGCCGTGTCCTTCCCGATGGGCGTCCCGGGCGCCACCATCTCCGCCCCGGGCAACGCCGCGCGGACCGGCTCGAGGTCCGTCAACACCGCCCGCCCGGCGAGTTCGACCGCCGGCTTCGGGAACACCCACAGGCTCCAGCGGTTCGAGTTGATCGTCACGCCCTCCGGCCCGGCCAGTTCGGCCGTGATGACCAGTTCGACGCCCCGATCCATGGCCGGCAGCGTTCCTTCCACGGACGCCACGCGTTTCAGTTCGCCGCAGGCCAGCTCGACCGGCTCCGCCGCGCCGCCCAGCAGCGGGCGCCCCTCGAGGGCCACGCGCCAGACCAGGCGCCCGCCCCGGATGGGCGCCGGACCGTAATGCGAGACCAGCAGCGGGAGCGCCAATGCATCCCCATTCCGCACGCAGCGCGTGCCGCGGTCCTCGAGCAGGACCACCGTGTCGTCGTTGTACGTCCGGAACTCGGCGGCCGGCAAATCCTCGGGCGGCTCCCAGAACACGTTGAACACCCCTTCCGGGCACCAGTCATAAAAGTCCTGGATCAGCCAGTGGTGATACCCGGCGCAGCCTTCGAGCCGGCGCGCGTATTCCAAGCCCTCCTTCCGCAGGGCATGTTTCAGGGCGATCGAATGCGCCAGGAACCGGTCGAGCTGATCGGCAAACCCGTTCGCGGCGGCGGCCCGTTCCATGGCGCCGATGCCGTGAATGGGCTGGAGCGGCAGCCCGCGGTAGCGGTCCTTTTCCCGGCGCTTGGGCAGCGAGGTCCGCCACTGGTACTCGTGCAGCAGCATCGGCCGCTCGAGATCGGCGAAGCCCGGGTGCTTCCGGAACGGATCCCGGCCGATGCCCTCCTCGAAGAAATCCGTCACTCGCGCCCCGAGCGGCGTGTCCACCTTCCGGCCGTACCCGCCGGTGACGTCAATCACCAGCGCGTGGGGATTCAGCTGTTTCGCGAGCGACGGCAGCACCTGCCCGAACAACCGGAAGGACTGCGTGGAAGACCCCGAAAGGCTCAGCTCGCTCGCCATGCTGTAGACCGCCACGCTCGGGTGGTGCCGGTCGGACCGGACGAGGGTCTCCAGCTCCCGGGCGTACAGGCGGGCAAAGGCCTCCGGCGGGTCCTTCCTCAAGGCGCGGTAGTCCACCTTGTTCGTGCCCATGTATTCGGGCATGATGCCAAACGGCATCTCCTGGCAGACCAGGTAGCCCACCTCGTCCGCCGCGTCCAGAAACTCGGGCGTGAACAACTCGACGCAGCCCTTGGTGTAGTTGAACCCGTATTCCTTCGCCAGCTTCAGGCGCCGGAGATAAAAATCCTTCGAGGCCGACGGGCACAACGTCTCCGGGTACACCTGGTCGTCGCACCCGCCCCGAAGAAAGAGCGGCACGCTGTTCAGCAGGACGCGGCGCCCATCCCGCTCGAGCGTCCGGAACCCGAACCGCAGCGACACGGCGTCGACCACCGTTGTCCCGTCCCGCAGCGACACCTCCAGCCGGTACAGGGCCGGATCCGCCGGAGACCAGGGCTTCGGCGAGGGCACCGGCACCGCGACCCGGCCCACGGCCCGGCCGGCGTCGAACGCGGGCAGCGGCGCCGCCGCGGCGCCGGCCTCCGCGCCGTCGCGCTCGCCCACCACCTCGCAACGCACCTCCAGCGGAGCCGACCCCGAGCCCTGCCGGCCCGCCGTCACCTCCACCCGCACGTGCCCGCCCGCCCGGTCCGGATCCACGCGCACCTCCTCGATCCACGGATCCGCCGTCCATTCAAGGCTCACGCTCCGGTACGGCCCGCTCCAAGAGAGCCCGCGCCCGTCCATGTAATCCCAGACGCCGTTCAGTTTGACTTCGGGGCTGAACACCCGGAGCGTGAGCACGTTGGACACACCGGCGGCGACATACTCCGTGACGTCCGCCTTGAGCGGGACCCGCGAACTGACCGATGCCCCCACCCGCCGCCCGTTCAGCCAGACCTCCACGGCCGGCTTGACCCCGCCCAGGTGCAGCCAGACGCGGCCCCGCTTCGTCCATTCCTCCGGCACCGTCACCACCCGCCGGTACCAGTCGTCCCCTTTCTCCTTGAACCCCTGGGCTTCGGGACAGCCGGGGATCCGGACGGTATTGGTAAACGGCGTGCTCCCGGCACACCATTGCTCCCCGGTCCCCGTTCGGGCCGGGTCCTCCTGGAACGTCCACGCCCCGTTGAGCGGGATGGCGGGCCGGCCCGACCGCA
>CAZUYI010000283.1:0-4152 GCA_964624095.1 uncultured Verrucomicrobiota bacterium
CCTCGGTTTGAGGCATGACCCCGTCGTCGGCGGCGATCACGATCACCGCGATGTCCGTCAGGTTGGCGCCGCGCGCCCGCATGGCGGTGAAAGCGGCGTGGCCGGGCGTATCCAGAAACGTGATCTTCCGGTTCTGGTGTTCAATCGTGTAGGCGCCCACGTGCTGGGTGATGCCGCCGGCCTCCTGCTGGGCCACCGACGCGTTCCGAATCCGGTCCAGCAGCGACGTCTTGCCGTGGTCAATGTGGCCCAGGAACGTCACCACCGGAGGGCGGGGCAGTTGATCCTCGGGACGGTCCTCGACCGGCTCGAGATCCTCCAGCTTGCGCAGCGGCGGCTTCTGTTCGGCGGCCTTCTTTTCGTGTTCCAGGATGACGCCGTGCTTTTCGGCGATCTGCTGCGCAATCTTCAGGTCCACCCGCTGGTTGATCGAAGCCAGCACGTTCATCATCATCAGTTCGGAGATCAACTGGTACGGCTTCAGTCCCAGGTGTTCCGCCAGTTCGCGGACAACCACCGCGCCGTGCACGGTAACGATTTTGGGCGCCGCCGGCTGCGATGCGGCGGCGGGGGCCGGCGCGGACGCGGGGGTCGGCTTCGCGGGCGCCGGTGCAGGCGCCGGCTTGTGAGCAGGCTTTGGCGCCGGAATGGCGGACGCCGGCTTGGGCGGCAGCTTCGCGGGCGCGGGCGCGGGCGTTGGCTTCGCGGGGGCCGGCGCAGGCGCCGGCTTGGGCGTTGGCTTCGCGGGCGCCGGCGCGGGTGCCGGCGCGGGTGCCGGCTTGTGAACTGGTTTCTGCGCTGGAATGGCGGGCGCCGGCTTGGGCGATGCGGCGGCGAGTGCCTGCATCCGCTGGACAGCGTCGTCGCTGATGGAACTCGAATGGCTTTTGACGTCAAACCCGGCCGCGTGGAGTCGAGCCAGCAACTCCTTGTTGGACAGGTTCAACGCCCGCGCTAGGTCGTAAACACGCATGGGACCGTCACTGTTTTGGCTGGGATTCTGGTTTTTGGGAGAGCGTGGCGGCGGCTTCCTTGACCTGGCGCGCCGTGGCTTCGTCGAAGCCGGTCGTCTCCATGAGATCGCTGATGTCGGCCTCCTGGATGCCATCCGGGGAGAGGAAGCCCGCGTGCACCAGCTTTTCCGCGAGGCTCGTGGTGACGCCTTTCAGCTGGGCGAGCGCGTCAATGGCCATGGCGACCTTTTCCTCGAAGCTGATGTCGTTTTCGTCGCGCTGGATATCAATCTTCCAGCCGAGCAGTTTCGAGGTCAGGCGCGCGTTCTGGCCCCGCTTGCCGATGGCGAGCGAGAGCTGGTCGGAGTCCACGATGACGGTGATCGTACGGGAGGGCTCGTCCACGATCACCTTGTTCAACTTGGCCGGGTTGAGCGCGTTGGTGGCGTACGTCTTGATGTCGGGGCTCCAGCGCACGATGTCAATCTTTTCGCCCAGCAGTTCGCGTACGATGTTCTTGACCCGCATGCCCTTCATGCCGACGCACGCGCCCACGGGGTCCACTTTCTCGTCATGGCTGACGACCGCGATCTTGGTGCGGTAGCCCGGCTCGCGGGCGATGTCCTTGATCTCGACGGTATGGTCGGCGATTTCGGAAATTTCCAGTTCGAACAGGCGCTTGACGAAATCCGGGTGGCTGCGCGACAGCACGATGTGATGCCCGCTGATGTGGTCCTGCACGCTGAGCACGAAGGCGCGGATCCGGTCGCCGATCTGATATTCCTCGAGCGGCACGCGCTCGCGGATCGGCATGATGGCCTCCACCCGGCCGATGTCAATGATCACGTCGCCCCGGTCCACCCGCACGATCGAGCCGCTGACGATGTCGCCCACCCGGTCCTTGTATTCCTTGACGACGATCTCTTTTTCCGCCTGGCGGATGCGCTGGATGATGGCCTGCTTGGCCGTCTGGGCGGCAATCCGCCCGAAATCGCGGGCGGTGACTTCGGTTTCCACCAGGTCGCCCAGCTTGGCATCCGGTTTGATTTTCCGGGCGGCGGCCAGGGCGATGCGTCCGGCGCGCTGGTCGGTTTTCTCGGCCACCTCGACGGTGCTGTAGGCCTTGATGGCCATGGTCTTACGGTCAATCTCCACGCGCAGGTCCCGGGTGAGCTCGACGCTCTTTTTCGAGGCGGATATCAGCGCCGCTTCCACCATCTGGATCAGGGACTCGCGGTCTATCCCGCGCTCCTTTTCCATGTGCTCGATGACGGACAGTAATTCGTTGCTGCTCATGCCCCATCCTGTTCCGTTGCCGGCCGATGCCTGCCCCAAGCGCCCCCGCTCCCCCCCCCAAAAAACAACATCTAAAACAGCAGAATAAAAGCCAACGGCAGGCGAGTCAAGGTTTTTTGGGACGTCGCCTGGACATTTTCGCGGGGTGGTGGGTCAGGCCGCTCTGGGATGGCTCTGGGATGGCCTTGACAACGGCGGCTCGGGTGGCGTACCGTAACGCACTTGCACAGGTGGGCCGGTAGCTCAGTCGGTAGAGCACGGCACTTTTAATGCTGGGGTCGCGGGTTCGAATCCCGCCCGGCTCATCCTGAATCGTCGCCTTGCCCCCATGCACGCGTGGAAACAGGCTCGCTTTGCGTGCGAGACGCTGCTCGCGCGCGCCGGACTGCGGCTCATCCCCGGATGGCCCCGGCCCGTTGTGCTGCGGGTGGCCCGTGTGGCCGGCACGGTCGCCTGGCTGGCGGCGCGCGGGCAACGGCGCGTGGCGCAGGCCAACCTGGCCCTGGCCTTCGGGGACCGGCTCTCGCGGGGCGAGCGGCGGCGGCTGGCGCGGCGGGCATTCCAAACCATGGCGCTGGTGTTCCTGGACCTGCTCTGGTTCTCGCGCCGCACGGAAGACCGGGTCCGGCGCCTGGTCGCCGTCGAGCCCGGGCTGGCCGAGCGGCTGGCCGTCCGCCCGGTCATCGGGGTCACGGCGCATTTCGGCAACTGGGAACTGCTGTCCGCGGCGCTCGGGATCCACGGGCTGGCCCACGTGGCCGTGGCCGCCCCGCTGCAGAATCCCGGAGTGGATGCCCTCATGGGCGCGTCGCGCGCCAGGCCCGGCGTCTCCATTGTCCCCCGGCAGGGCGCGATCCGCGGCCTGTTGCGGGCACTGCGGCAGGGCCGGCACGTCGCCCTGCTGCTGGACCAGAACACCAAGCCGGGCGAAGGCGGCCTGTTCGTGGAGTTCTTCGGACAGCCGATCGCCATGTCGTCGGCCGCCGCGGTCCTCGCGGCGCGCACGAGCGCGCCCGTTGTGCCGTTGTTCTGCCGCGCCTGCCCCGACGGCACGTACCGCATCTCGGCGCGGCCGGACCTGCCCTGCGATCCGTCGGCCGGGCCCGAGCCGGTCCAGGCCGCGACCCAGCAGGTGGCGTCGGTATTCGAACAGGAAATCCGGGCCTGGCCCGACCAGTGGCTCTGGATGTACAAGCGCTGGAAGTATATTGATCCCGCCCGGCCGTCGGCGACGTACCCGTTTTACGCCAAGCGGGCGCGGAGCGCGGGTCCGGCGGCGGAGCCGGCAGTCCGGCGGCCCGGCGGACCATTCGCGAATCATCCGCGCTAGGCCGGGCGGTCTGGTCCGATGTGCGAGTCCGATCCCCGCGTGGCACGCTCCCCGGCATCGGGCGCCGCGCGCCCTCCCTCGTCCTGCCCGGCGCGCAGCAGGACCGCCGCGGCGAGGAGATGGACGGCGCCCCAGCGGGGCGCCGCCGACACCGCCTCCGCGAGCATCTCGCACACCGGCGCCTGGTCGCCGCCGCCCCGGGCGGCGTCCCGGAGGGCGCGCTGGAGGGGCGGAATATCGCGGCGGCGGACCAGGTCGGCCAGGGCGGCGCCGCCCACGCGGACGCGGCGCGCCTCGTGCAGGAGTTGGGCCTCGAGGAATCGAGCAGGGGCCTGCCCCATGGCGGTCATGTGCCGGTAATCGAGCGGCACATCGAGCGCCTCGCAGAGATGCCACAGCAGTTCGGCTTCCCCGTCCGGGTGTTCGATGTGCGCAAGCGTATGGAGCGCCAACCCGAGCCCGTGCCGCGAGCCCGAGCGCACCAGCGATCGGGCGCAGGCCGCGCAGAGGATGGGATCGGCGGGCCTGCTCCGGAGCAGGTCCATGATGAACTCCGCCGAGCCCTCCGGGTCG
>CAZUYI010000284.1:0-4095 GCA_964624095.1 uncultured Verrucomicrobiota bacterium
CTTCGACTGGGAGCACAAGATCACCGTCAAGCTCGGGTTCCCGGATCTCTGCGAGCTGCTGATGGTGCTGGCGGGGCACAGCGACCGGATCGGGGGCGTCCGGCACGGCCTGTTCCACACGGCCGGCGGCGCCAGCACGATCATCACGCTGCAGAAGGCGGAACCGGGCGGCTATTGGCTGGGCCTCTCGAAAAAGGCGGACGCGGATGCGGACGCGACGCGGGTGAGTATCCTGCTGAACGCCGCGGAGGCGCTGGGGCTGAGGTGTGTGATTCAGACGGCGCTGTTTTTCATCGCGTTCCCGCTCCCGGGGCTCGCGGGCCCCGCCCGGGAATCCCCCAGCCGCGGCGCGGCGCCCGGGGCAAGCCCGTCATAACAGAACGGCGCGCGGGAGAGATCAAGCCCTGTCGTTCCGCACGCGGAGCCATCCGCGCTGAAATGGGAAACGGCCGGCGCGGGGCGGGGCGCGCTCAGGCGCGGGGCGGCTGCCGGCCGACGAGCGCGTTGACGTGCGCGAGCGAGGCGAAGGTGCCGGCGTCGCTCCACCAGCCGGCCATGCGGTCGAAGCGCAACTCGCCGCGCCGGATGTAGGCGTTGTTGACGTCGGTGATCTCGAGTTCGCCGCGGGCGCTGGGGGTGCAGGTGCGGATGATGTCGAAGACGCAGGTGTCGTAAAAATAGATGCCGGTCACGGCGATATGGGATTTGGGGCGCGCGGGTTTCTCTTCGATGGAGAGGACGCGGTCCCCCTCGACTTCCGCCACGCCGAACCGCTCGGGATCGGGCACTTCCTTGCCCACGATGCGGGCGCCGCCCGGCTGGCGGCGGAAGGCGTCGGCATAGGGCTGGAGGGGATCCTCGAAGATATTATCGCCGAGGATCACGGCCATGGGATGGCCATGTGCGAAGTTCTCGGCCAGGCTCAACGCCTGGGCGATGCCGCCGGCCTCGTCCTGGACCTTGTAGGTGAACCGGCAGTTGAATTCGCGGCCGGAGCCGAGCAGGTTGACCATGTCCCCCATGTGCTCGGTGCCGGTGACGACGAGGATTTCGGCGATGCCGGCGCCGACCAGTTTTTCGATCGGGTAATAAATCATCGGCTTGTGGCCGATAGGCAGCAGGTGCTTGTTGGTGACCTTGGTCAGCGGCATGAGCCGCGACCCGGTGCCGCCGGCGAGGACGATCCCTTTAAGGTCCATGAGCCCCCTTTTTTTTACCATCAGCCCGCGTAGGTGAAATCCGGTTCGACGTCGCGGAAGGCGGGCAGGCGCCGATCCTTGTCGGAAAGCAGGGGGGTGTTGGTCGGCCAGGGGATGGCCAGGTCGGGATCGTTCCAGATGATGCCTCGTTCGCCGGCGGGGTGGTAGTAATCGGTGCAGGCATAGAGGAACTCGGCGACGTCGCTGGTAACGCAGAACGCGTGGGCGCAGCCGACGGGCGCGTAGAGCATTTTCTTGTTTTCGGCCGAGAGCGTTTCGCTGATCCAGCGTCCGTAGGTGGGCGAGCCGCGCCGGACATCCACGACCACGTCGAAGACCTCGCCGCGCACCGCGCGCACGAGCTTGCCCTGGGGCCGGCCCACCTGGTAGTGCAGGCCGCGCAGGGTATGCCGCACGGAGCACGAGTGGTTGGTCTGAACGAAGTCGTCCGTGATGCCGTGAGCGGCGAAGAGATCGCGCCGGTAGGTCTCCATGAAGAACCCGCGCGGGTCCTCGAAGACCTTGGGCTCGATCAAAAAGACACCCGGCAGGGCAGTAGACCGAATATTCATGGCCCATCGCGCTTTCTTAACGTACCGGCGCCGCGGGCGGACCAGGGCTGCCCATGCCCGCGGGCCGCGCGCCCGGGTATTCTTTAGCCGAACCGCGGGCGGTTGGCCAGCCCAAAATGGGCGGTCCGGAGGCAACGGGGAAAAGCCTGTCCGAGTAAGCGGCCGCCCTTACTCCGGCGCCAGCACCAGCCGCCCGAAGTTGGCGGGATGCCGCTCGATCCACGGCCGGGTAACCGGCCGGGCCCACTGGCTGATTTCACGCGCTGCCGCCGGGCCGGCCTGACGGAACAGGCTGAACGCCACGCGGTCCCCGGGGTGTCCGGCCCAGTTCAGCGACCGGAAGGGAATGCGCACGACCAGTCCCCAGCCGTCCGCGCCGCGGAAGGCCCGCGCGGTCCAGCGGTAATAGCGGTCCGCGTGCATGGCCCGCACCCATTCCCGGCCCTCGGGATGCGGCATCACGTTCAGTCCGCGCCGGTACGAGTATTCGCGCGCGCCGCGTGCATTCACGAAGAACCGGTGGAACGGCTCGAACGGGGAGGTTTGGAGCACGATGCACACCTGGTCGTCCCCGCCCAGCTCGCCGCGATCCTCGCCGCGGGCAACGAGCCGGTCCGGTTGCGGCTCGCGGCACTCGAACGCCAGGTAGAGCGAGCGGCCGTCATGTCCGGCTTTCCAGCGCGTGGTCCGCTCCGTGGGGTGTTGGCAGTAAAACGGCGGCGCCTCGGGCAGCGCGGCCCAGAGCCCGCCGGGCGGCGTGTCCCGGAGACCCGGGGCGCGCGGCAGCCGGCGGCACTCGTAGACGAAGCCCGGGTGCACGGACCGGGGCCGGACCGGCCGGCCGGCGCGGACGGCCCGGGCCACGCGCGGGAACACCTGCCGCAGTTCGCGCCGCACCTGCTCGATGCGCCAGCGGAGCAGCGCCGGAAAATACTTGTAGGCCGCAGCTTCCGGGCAGAAGCCCAGCCGCGGGTGGGCCTCGGCCAGCGCCAGCAGCCGGCGGGACACGGCCCGCTCGCGGCGCAGGAGCGCCTGCAGGCCGGGCAGGTCGGCGCGCGCGGGCGCGCCGCCGCGCAGCAGGTCCTCGCGCAGGCGGTAGAAGCGTAGAATATTCCAGCCGCTCTCGAACTGGGCGTCGAGCGCGCGCGCCACGGCCAGTTGCTCGAGCCGCTCCGGGTTCCCGCGGGCCGCCGGCGCCAGGGCCTCGAAGGCGCGCAGGCCGCGCCGCCACTCGCGCGCCAGGCGCGCGCAGAGCGCAATGAGCTCGTCCAGCGGCTGGAACCCGGTGCAGTCCCCGATCCGGTCGCCGAGCGGCAGCTCGTTGCGCCAGTTGCCGGCCAGCGGCTCGTCGCGCGGCTCGAGGTACAGCGGCCAGGCCGGCCCGTTGTGCAGCGGGCCGTAATAGCTGAACCCGATGTTCACCGGCACGTGCGCCAGGGCGCGCGCGAAGCGGCGCCAGACCCGGGCGACCGCGCCGGCCTGCCGGCCCCAGGACAGCCCCGCCAGGCTCCGCAGGAACGCCGCCTCGCCGGCCGGCCATGGTTCAAAGGCCAGTTCCCCGGCCGCCTTGTTCATCAGGGATGGATCGTTGCCGGAACACCAGTTGGCCAGGACCCCCGTCACGCCCAGGCGCCGCGCCGCCATGAGCTTGGCATAGACCAGCCCGGGCGCCGGCAGGTACGGCACGCTGGCCAGCTCGTGCGAGCAGCCGACCATCAGCTTGGCAAAAACCTCCGTCTCGCGCGCGCGCGCCGCGCGCGCGCAATCCCGGAACAAAGCGCTGGGGCCCGGGTAGGTCAGCCAGTAATCGTCGGCCCGCTGGATGCGCCCGCGCTGGCGCACCGTGCCGGCGCTCTCGAAATTGTGCATCATGACGACCCGCGGCGGGAACGCCGCGCCGGCCGCCGCGCGCGTCTGGCGTTCGCCCCACAGGATGTACGAGGAATACGGCCAGGCGATCAGCCGCGCGCGCGGCTCGCCGCGGCGCAGGCCGCGCTCCATGGCGGCCAGCGTGCCGCGCAGCACCGAGGCCGGCTCGCGGGGCGCGCAGCGCGGGCAGTGGATGGGCTTGACGTCCTTGACGCCCCACCCCGAGTAGCAGTGGGTGGTGCGCTCGCCCACGCAGATCACGATCAGGCCGCCCAGCCCGGGCGCGCCGGCGGCCAGCCGCTCGAAGGCCTGTTCGAGGAAGCGCCGCCCGCGCGGGGACCCGGTGCAGTAACAGGTGGCATGCCAGGACTCGTGTCCCGCCAGGTCGGGGTACCGGGCGGGCAGCGGGCTGCCGACGGGAAAGGCGCGGGGCTCGTTGAGGTAGAGGTACACCT
>CAZUYI010000285.1:0-4073 GCA_964624095.1 uncultured Verrucomicrobiota bacterium
CGTCTGGGGGTACTGCCTCGGCTCGCCCTTCCATGACGGCCCGCTGCCCGAGGGGCTCATGCACCCGGGCCGGATCCGCGACGGAGTCCACGAGGGCGTCATCGAGGGCGGCAACCAGAGCGGCATCCCCTGGGCCCGCGGATTCGAGATTTTCGACGAACGCTTCCTCGGCAAGCCGCTCGTCTTCTGCGGCACGGTCGGGCTGCTCCCCGTCCAGGTGGGCGGGCGCCCCTCGGAACGCAAGGAGGTGCGGCCCGGCGACGCGATCGTCATGGCCGGCGGGCGCATCGGCCACGACGGCATCCACGGGGCCACCTTCTCCTCCGCGCCGCTGCGCACGGAATCGCCCCTGCAGGCGGTGCAGATCGGCGATCCCATTACCCAGCGCAAGCTGTACGAGTTCCTGATCGAAGCCCGCGACCGGGGCCTCTACCGGGCGCTCACCGACAACGGCGCCGGTGGGCTGAGCTGTTCGGTCGGCGAAATGGGCCGGCTCGCCGGCGGGGCCGACCTCGATCTGGCCCGCGCCCCGCTGAAGTACCCGGGGCTGCAGCCCTGGGAGATTTTCCTCTCCGAGGCCCAGGAACGCATGACCTTCGCCGTGCCGCCCGAGTCGCTGGACGCCTTCCTCGAACTCGCCCGCACGCGCGATGTCGAGGCGGCGGCCCTGGGTACCTTCACCGATTCCGGAGCCCTGGTGGTCCGGTATGCCGGCCGCGTCGTGGGCCGGCTCGACATGGCGTTCCTCTACGAGGGCTGCCCGGTCATGTCGCTCGAAGCCCGCTGGACGCCGCCCGCGGTGCCGGAACCCCGGCCCCTGCCGCCCGGCCGGCGCGACGCAGCGCTACGCGAGCTCCTGGCCGGACTCGACCTCTGCTCCCGCGAGCACAAGAGCCGCCAGTACGACGGCGAAGTCAAGGGCTTGAGCGTCGTCAAGCCCTACGTCGGCGTCTTCCGGGATGTCCCGGCCGACGCCACGGTCATGCGCGTCGAGTACGACCACCCGGCCGGGATCGTCCTGGCCGAGGGCATCAACCCGTTCTATTCGGACCTCGATCCCCGCGCCATGATGGGCGCCGTCATTGACGAGGCGGTGCGCCGCATTGTCTCAGCCGGCGGGCGCCTCGACCGCATCGCCGGGCTGGATAATTTCTGCTGGCCGGATCCGGTCGAATCGCCCGAGGCGCCCGACGGCGCGTTCAAGCTCGCGCAGCTCGTCCGGGCCAACCAGGCGCTCTACGAGGTCTCGACCGCCTTCGGCGTGCCCTGCATCTCCGGCAAGGACAGCGTCAAGAACGATTCGACCCGCGGCGGGCAGCGCATCTCGATCCCGCCCACGGTCCTGTTCTCGACGCTGGGCTGCCTGGACGACGTGCGGCGGGCGGTCACCATGGACTTGAAACAGGACGGGGACCTCGTCTACGCCATCGGGTGGACGCGCGCCGAACTGGGCGCCTCGGCCTTCCACCGCTGGCTCGCCGCGCGGCAGGGAACGCCCGGCGCCGTCGGCGGCGCCGTGCCGGGCCTGGACGTGCCCCTCGCCCTGCGCCTCTATCGCGCCATGAACCGCGCGGCCGAGTCCGGCTGGCTGCGGTCGTCCCATACGCCCACCCGCGGCGGCCTGGCGGCTGCCCTGGCCCTGACCGCGCTCGGGGGCAACCTGGGCCTCGAGGCCGATCTCGCTAGCGTGCCCGCGCCGCCGGGCACCGGGGACGATGCCCTCCTCTTCTCGGAGTCCAACAGCCGGTTCGTCGTCTCGGTCGCGCCGGGCGGCGCCGCGTCCTTCGAGCGGCTGTTCGAGGGGCTCCCGTGCGCCCGGATCGGGCGGGTGCGCGCCGCGCCGAGGCTGCGGATCGCCGGGCGCGGCGGCCGGGTGCTCGTGTCCCTCGGCCTGGCCGGCCTGCGCCGGGCCTTCACCCGGACGCTGGCGGAGCGCGCGCCGTGATGACGCCCCCGTCCATCCTCATTCTCACCGGCTACGGCGTGAACTGCGAGGCCGAGTCGCGCGTCGCCTGGGCGCGCGCCGGCGCCGAGCCGTACCTCGTGCACCTGCACGACCTGCTCGACGCGCCCGCGCGCCTGCTGGAGTTCCAGGGCCTCATGCTGGCCGGCGGTTTTTCGTTCGGCGATCACCTGGGCTCCGGCCATGTGCTGGCCCTGCGGCTGCGGCACCGGCTCCGGGAGGAGCTGGGCCGCTTCATCGAGGCCGGCCGACTGGTCCTCGGCGTCTGCAACGGGTTCCAGGTGATGGTGCGGCTCGGACTGCTCCCCGGCCTGGACGGCGCCTGCTTCACGCCCGCAGCCGCGCTCCTGCAGAACGACTGCGGCACGTTCCAGAATCGCTGGGTTGACCTGCGCTTCGAGCCGAAGTCGCCCTGCGTCTTTACCCGCGGGCTCACCCGCCTGCCGCTGCCCGTCCGGCACGGCGAGGGCAAGCTCGTGGTGCCCGATCCCGATGTGCTCGACGCGCTCGAACAAGCCGGGTGCGTTGCCTGCCGCTACGTCAACGCGCACGGCGTGCCCACCATGGAGTTCCCCGCCAATCCCAACGGATCGGCCCACGCCATTGCCGGCCTGTGCGATCCGACGGGACGGCTCTTCGGCCTCATGCCCCACCCGGAGGCCTACCTCTTCCCGGAAAATCACCCCGACTGGCCCCGCCAGCAACTCCGGGGCGAGCTCCCCGCCGAAGGCCTGGGCCTGCGCCTCTTCCGCAATGCCGTGGACTTTCTCCGGCAGGCGTAACGGCTCCTGGCTGCTGAATTCTGGCTCCTGAGTACCTGAGGCGCCACGCGGCTTTTCGGCGTACGACCGCGGACCGGGTTCACGGGGCGGCGCCGGCCGGCGGCGCGCGGCGGGCCACCGAAACGCGGAAGGCCCGGCCGGCGATGGTATCGTGCGCGGTGGCGTCGGCCTCGGCCTCGGCCAGGTCCGCGAGGTCGGCGAGCGCGAGGCGCGCCAGCCGGAGTCGCCAGGCGTCGTCGAGCGGCCCCTCGATGGCCAGCCGGATGCGGTCGCTGACCGCGTAGCCGGCCTTCTTGCGCAAGTCCTGGATGAGCCGGTTCAGTTCGTTGGCCACGCCTTCCTCGCGCAGGGCGGGGGTAAGGGCCGTGTCGAGCGCCACCAGGATGCCCCGGTCCCCGAGCGTTTCCGCGCCATCCCGGCCTTCGTAGCGGATATCCATGTCCGCGCGGTCGATGACCCACTCGGCGGGGCCCTCGTAGACCACCACTGTGTCGCCCGCCTCGCGCACCTGGCCGGCCTTGGCGGCCCGGATGATCGCCTGCATGGCGCGCCCCCATTTCGGACCCAGCACCCGCGCGTTGGGCACGGCCCGCAGCGTCGCCAGCGCGCCCGGATCCTCGAGCACGGTCACCGCCTTCACGTTCAGCTCGTGGCGGATCACCTCCGCCTGGCGCGCCACGGCCGACCGCGCCGCGGCGTCCGGCAGGGCCGCCCGGATGCCCGGCAGCGGCTGGCGCACGCGCAGGCCCGCCTTCTGCCGCAAGGCCAGTCCCAGCGTCACGATCGTCCGCGCCACCCGCATCTCCTCGAGCAGCGCCGGGTCCCGGAACCGCTCCGGCACGGCCGGCCACGCGGCCAGGTGCACCGAGTCCTCTCCGGTCAAGGCCCGGTAGACATGGTCGGAGACGAACGGCGCCGAGGGCGCCAGCAGCTTGAGCAGCGCGATCAGCACGTAATACAGCGTCTCGTAGGCCGAGCGCTTGGCGGGCGTCAGGCCGCCGCCCCAGAACCGCTCGCGCGACTGCCGGATGTACCAGTTGGTCAGGTCCTCGATGAAGGCCGTCACCGGCGTCAGGCTCCGGTTCAGGTAGAACGACTCGAAGGCCGCCCCCACCTCGCGCTGCGTGTCGGCCAGCAACGCCAGGATCCACCGGTCGAGCGGGTGCGTCGGCTCCGGGATCCGCCCGGGGTCGCCCGTGAACCCGTCGATCGAGGCATAAGTCACGAAAAAGGCGTAGGCGTTCCACAGCGGCAGCAGGACCTGCTTGATCTGGTCGCGCACGCCCGCGTCCTTGAAGTTCAGGTCCTCCATGACCACCGCCGGCGAG
>CAZUYI010000286.1:0-4065 GCA_964624095.1 uncultured Verrucomicrobiota bacterium
TGTTGCGCGCCGTGCGGCTGTTGCGCGGGCGCCCGATCCCCGTGCTGGGCGTGAACCTCGGCGGGCTTGGATTTCTCACGAGCGTGACCCAGGCGGATGCCGGCCGGGCGCTCGAGTGCGTGGCGGCCCGCCGCTTTACGATCGAGCGGCGCTCCCTGGCCGAGTGCGCCGTGCTGCGGGGCGGGCGCGTCGTGCATCGCGCCACCGCCCTCAACGATGTCGTCATAGACCGCGGTGTCTGCGCGCGCATCGTGACCCTGGACATGGCCGTCGGCGGCGAGCGGGTCTCGTCCTTTGCCTGCGACGGGCTGATCGTCTCGACGCCTACCGGCAGCACCGCCCACTCGCTGGCGGCCGGCGGCCCCATCGTGCATCCGGGTGCCTCGGCCTTCGTCGTCAGCCTGATCTGCCCGCACACGCTCGGGTCGCGGCCGCTGGTCGTGCCGGACACGGCCCGGATCGCCATCGGCGTCGCCCGCAGCACGGGCGACGTGCTGCTGTCCGTGGACGGGCAGCCGGGCGAGCCGCTCAAGGCGGGCGACCGGGTGCTTATCCGGCGCGGCCGCGCGTCGGCCCATTTCGTGCATTTGCCGGATTACAGTTATTATTCCGTGTTGCGCCAGAAACTGCACTGGCGCGGTTCGGCCCTGGCCTGAGCAGCGGTACGGGCGCCGGGCCCCGGGGCGGGCGGCGCGAGAGGGGGATCGTATGGCGGCGGTGAGCACGTGGATCGTCCGCGAGTTTTTCGAGCAGCGCGGCTACTGGGTCATGGAGCCGCGCAAATACGCGGTGACCGGCCGTCCGAAGCGGGTGGACGAGGAAGCCGACCTCGTGGTGCAGCATCCGCTGATCGGCGACGCGCGGCTGCCGGGCTCCTTGTTATGGGCGGCGGACGACCTGCGCACCGTGCCGAGGGCGGTGGTGGGCATCTACGCGTGGCACAGCGAGCGGGTCTATCCCGTGCTGATCGGGCAGGTGCCGGAAATCACGCGGTTTGCCGGGCCCGATGCCGTGCGCGCCGCAGCCGCCCGCATCGGCGGCGGGCCGCTGGCACGGATTTTGTGCGTGCCGCGCCTGCCGGTCTCGAAGAACCTGCGGGACGAGACTCTGCAGCGCCTGAAGGAAAAAGGGGTTGACGGCGTGCTGTCATTCCGCGCGATCCTGGCGGACCTGCTGGCGCGCGTGGACGCGGCGAAGAATTACGAGGCCAACGACCTGCTCCAGGTCGTGCGGCTGCTGAAGCACTACGAGCTGTTGAAGACGCCCCAGCTCGAGCTGTTCGGCGGAGCCCGGCGCCGGCCGCGGCGGCCGCGCCAGCCGCGCCGCCCGGCGCCCCCGCCGGCGCCGGAGGAGGCATGACCTCGCGCGAAGCCTACGTAGCCCTCAATCTGATGGCGGATATCGGACCGGTAACCGTTCGCGCCCTGACCGCCGCGCTGGGCGCGCCGGAATCCATTTTCGAGGCGGCGCCTTCCGACCTGCGCGCCGCGCCGGGCGTCGGCGAGGCGGCCGTCCGCGCGATTCTCGGCCAGCGCGCCGGCATGCGACCGGACACGGAACTCGAGCGCGCGGAGCGGCTCGGGTATGCCGTGATCACGCCTGCCGATTCCGGGTACCCGGCGCCGCTGGCCGCCATTCACGATCCGCCGCTGGCGCTCTACGTCTGGGGCACGCTCGCGCCGGGCGACGCGCGCGCCCTGGCGGTGGTGGGCAGCCGGCACGTCACTGTCTATGGCCGCGAGACCGCCGAGAGGCTGGCCTACCAACTGGCGCAGGCCGGGTTCACGGTGGTCAGCGGGCTGGCGCGCGGGATTGACACCGCCGCGCACCGGGGCGCCCTGAAGGCTGGCGGCCGCACGCTGGCGGTGCTGGGCGGAGGCCTGGACTGCCTCTACCCCGAGGAAAACGCCGACCTGGCGGAATCCATGACCCGCCAGGGCGCCGTGCTCAGCGAGTTTCCGCTCGGGCGCCAGCCTGACAAGACCACCTTCCCGATGCGCAACCGGATCGTGAGTGGGCTGTCCATGGGCGTGCTGGTGGTCGAGGCCGGCCCGACCAGCGGCGCCCTGATCACGGCGGCCGAGGCCCTCGAGCAGGGCCGGCCGGTATTCGCCGTGCCCGGCCGAATTGATTCTCCCGCCTCGCGGGGCAGTCACCGGCTCCTGAAGGAAGGCGCCCGGCTGGTGGAGGATCTCGATGACATCCTGCAGGAATTCGAATTCCTGATTCCGCCCGAGCGGCGCCAGGCGCCGCCGGCGCCGCCGTTGTCCCCCGAGGAGTCGCTCGTGGTCGCGGCCCTGGCCGAGGGCGAGCTCGACGTGGACGCGCTGACCCGCGCGACGGGCCTTGCGCCCGCCTCGCTCAGCGTCCTGATCCTGGGCCTGGAAATGAAACGGCAGGTGCGCATGCTGCCCGGGCGCCGGGTCATGCGCCTGCGCGGCTGAGCCGCGGCCAGCCCGGAGGGCGGGCCGCCGCGCGCGGCGCCGGCCGGCCATGAATAGACACGCGATCCAGTCCGATCCCCGCGTGGCGGCGTTTGTGCGCACCCTCGAGCACGAACGCCAGGCCTCGCCCCACACGGTGGCCGCTTACCTGACCGACATTGCCCAGTGCGCCGCCGTCCGCTGGGGCGAGGCGGCCCAGCCGCCCTGCGACTGGGCCGCGCTCGACAAGTTCGCCGCGCGCGCCTTCGTCGTGCACCTGCAGAAGCAGGGCGCGGGCGCCGCCACCATTCACCGCAAACTGTCCAGCCTGCGTTCCTTTTACACGTTCCTGAACCGCGAAGACCTCGTGCTCCAGAATCCCTTTGCCGCGGCCGTGTCTCCCAAGCGGGGCAAGCCGCTGCCCCGGGTGCTCACCGTGCAGGAGACGGCCCGGCTGCTCGATGCGCCCCGCCAGCAGGCGGCCGAGCTGCTGGCGCAGCCGTTTCCGCGCGCGCGCCGGGCGTGGCTGGCCTACGCCGGACTGCGCGACGCGGCCATCCTCGAAGTCCTGTACAGCGCGGGGCTGCGAATCCGCGAACTGACCGGCCTGGCCGAGCGCGACATTGATTGGATTGCGGGCGTGGTCAAGGTGCGCGGAAAGGGCAAGCGGGAGCGGCTCTGCCCGCTGGGCCGGCCGGCCCTGGCGGCCTTGAAGGCCGCCCTGGAGCAGCGGCCGTCCGGGTCGTCCCGCGCGGGGCCGGGCGGCGTTGCGCCGCTCTTCGCCGGGCATGCCGGCTGTCGCCTGGCGCCCCGCTCGATCGAGCGGCTCTTCAAGCGGTACCTGGTGCGGGCCGGGCTGAATCCGGCGCACACGCCGCATGTCCTGCGCCACTCGTTCGCCACCCACCTGCTGGACGCCGGGGCCGACCTGCGCAGCGTGCAGGAGCTGCTCGGGCATGCCAGCCTCTCGACGACACAGATTTACACGCACGTGAGCGTGGAGCGCCTGAAGCAAGTCTATACCGAAGCCCATCCGCGCGCCTGACGCGCAAAAAAAGATTGATCGCCGGGCGCCGGATGGGCATTGTTCCCGCAATTCGGGCCGGACCCGCGCGGTACGCGGGGCGCCCCGCGCCACGGTCCGCCTGGCGGCGGGGGCAGGCCGGTTCCCGGACACGAGGCGCGCCATGCTCTGGGTGCTTTACAACTGCCTGTTCCCGGTGGTCTTCCTGCTGATGCTGCCGGGATTCTTCGTGCGCATGTGGAAGCGCGGCGGATACCGGCGCGGCTTCATGCAGCGGCTGGGCGTGTACGACGCGGCACTGCGCGCGCGGCTGCGCGAGCGGCCGAGGCTCTGGATTCACGCCGTCAGCGTGGGGGAACTGCAGGTGGCGCTGCTCGTCATGCGCCTGCTGCGCCGGCGGCTGCCGGGCCTGGCCTTTACCCTTACCACGACCACCTCGACGGGCCACGCCCTGGCGGAGCGCCGGATCGCCCCGGAGGACGTGCTGCTGTATTTTCCCGTGGATGTGCCGCCGGTGATGGAGCGGGTGTTGGACCGGCTCCGGCCGTTGATGCTCGTGCTGGTGGAAGGCGAACTCTGGCCCAACCTGCTCCGGCTCGCGGCGCGGCGCGGCGTCCC
>CAZUYI010000287.1:0-4058 GCA_964624095.1 uncultured Verrucomicrobiota bacterium
GCGTTCTTGGCCGCCAGGCCGATCAGCATGACCAGCCCGATCTGGGCGTAGACGTTGTTTTCCAGGCCGCGCACCCCGAGCGCCAGGAACGCGCCGAAGACGGCGACCGGCGTGCCGAGCAGCACGCTGAACGGGAGGCTCCAGCTCTCGTACTGGGCGGCGAGGATCAGGAACACCATCAGCAGCGAGAACCCGAAGATCACCATGGGCGGGACGCCCTGTTCGGCGATCTTCTCCTGGAAGGACATGCCCGAAAAATCGTAGCCCATGCCGGCCGGCATGGTCTCGGCGAAAACCGTCTCGAGGGCGCGCATGCCCTGGCTGGACGTGTACCCGGGGTTGAGCGTGCCGATAATCTGGGCGGAGCGGTACTCGTTGAAGCGCAGCGTGAACTCCGGGCCGTTGGTCGGCACGATCGTCACCAGGGCCGACAGCGGCACGGGCTGGCCCTGCCCGTTCGGGACGTGGAACTGGCCCACCTTTTCGGCCTCGTTCCGAGACTCGCCCTCGGCCTGGACGTAGACCTGCCAGACCCGTCCGAACCGGTTGAAGTAGCCGACCAGCGCGCCGCCCATGAACGCCTGCAGGGTCTTGTAGACGCCGGCCAGGTCCACGCCCTGCTTGAGAACCTTGTCGCGGTCCACATCGGCATACAACTGGGGCACGCTCGGCAGCAGCGTCGTGGCGAGGGAGGCAAATTCCGGGCGCTTACGGGCAGCTTCGAGGAAGGCGCGAGTGTGCTGAGCCAGGTATCCGATGTCCTGCCCGGAGCGGTCCTGGAGCATGAAGGTGACGCCACCCGAGGCGCCGACTCCCGGAATGGCGGGCGGCGAGAAGGCGAAGGCCACCGCCGCGGGCAGCCCGGCCAGGCTTCTGTTGAGCCGGTGCATGATGGCCTCGGCCGTAAGCCCTCTCCGGATGCGCTCGTTCCACGGCTCGAGCGAAACGAAATAGAAGGCGCTGTAGGTGTTGTTGACCGTGCTGAGCATGCTGTAGCCGGCGACGGTGTTGTAGCCGGCGATGCCCGGGACGCCTTCGAGGAGCGTCTCGATCCGGCGGCAGACGGCGTCCGTGCGCTGGAGCGAGGCGGCATCCGGGAGCTGCACGTTCACGAAAAAGTAACCCTGGTCCTCCTCGGGCAGGAAGCCGCCCGGCAGCCGGGCTCCGGACCACCCGGCCAGGGCCAGGAGCCCGGCCAGGAGCAGCATGGCGAGCGCCGCCTTCCGGATCAGCCGTCCGCAGACGGCCACGTAGCCGCCGGTGGCACGCTCGAAGCCGCGATTAAAGGCGCGGAAGCAGGCGGCCAGGCCCCAGCGCCGCGACTCCGCCGGGCGCGGCCGGAGGAGCAGGGCGGACAGGGCCGGGCTGAGGGTCAGGGCATTGAACGCCGAAATGACGACCGATAGGGCAATGGTGATGGCAAACTGCTGGTAGAGCCGGCCGGTAATGCCCGGGATGAAGGCGGTGGGCACGAAGACCGCGGCCAGGATCAGGGCAATGGCAATCACCGGGCCCGAGACCTGCTCCATGGCCTTGAGGGTCGCGTCCCGCGGGGAGAGCCCGCGTTCAATATGGTGCTCGACCGCCTCGACCACCACGATGGCGTCATCCACGACCAACCCGATGGCCAGCACGAGCCCGAACAGCGAGAGCGTGTTGACGGAGAACCCGAGCAGCGGAAAGGCGATGAACGCGCCCACCAGCGAGACCGGCACGGCCAGCAGCGGGATCAGCGTGGCGCGCCAGTTCTGGAGGAACAGGAACACCACCAGGATCACCAGGGCCAGGGCCTCGAAGAGCGTCGTGACGATCTCGTGGATGCCCTCGGACACGGCCAGTGTCGTGTCGAGCGACACGGTGGAGGCCACGTCGGCCGGGAACCGGCTTGCCAGCTCCGCCATCAGCCGCTTCGCCTCGCGCACGGTGGCGAGCGCGTTGGCGCCCGGGAGCTGGTACAGCGCCAGGATCGCCGCCGGCTGCCCGTTGTAACGGCCGATGATGGAGTAGGCCTGCGCGCCGAGCTCGATCCGCGCCACGTCCCGCAGCCGGATGACCGCCCCGTCCGGCTGCGCCCGCACGACAATGTCGCCGAATTCCTCCTCGGTGGCCAGCCGGCCGCGGGCCCGGACGGTAAAGGTCATCTCCTGGCCGGCCGGCGCCGGCTCGCCGCCGATCTGCCCGGCCGGGTTGACGGCGTTTTGCTTGCCGATTGCGTCGGCAATTTCGGCCACGGTCACGCCGTGCTCGGCCAGGGTGTCCGGGTTAACCCAGCAGCGCATGGCATACTGCCCGGCGCCGAAGACCTGGACCTGGCCAACGCCGGGCACGCGGCTCATGGGGTCCGTGAGGTTGATGTAGGCGAAGTTGGCCAGGAAGGTGGCGTCGTAGGTGCCCTTGGGGGAATAGAGCGAGAAGAGCATCAGCGGATTGCTGGTCGCCTTTCGGACCTGGACGCCAAACGAGCGTACATCCGACGGCAGTTGCGGCTCGGCCTGAAGGTACCGCATCTGCGTCAGGATCTGGTCCGTGTTCGGGTCGGTGGCCACGTCGAAATCCACGCGCAGGCTCATGAGCCCGGCGCACGAGTTCACCGAATACATGTACAGCATGTGATCTACGCCGCTCATCTGCTGCTCGATGGGTGTGGCGACGGATTCCTCCACCGTGCGGGCATCGGCCCCGACATAGGTCGCGTTCAACAGGATTTCGGGAGGCGCGATAGCGGGGAACTGGGCGACGGGCAGCTGGAGCAAGGCCACGACCCCCAGGAGCACCATGAGGATCGAAATGACCATCGCCACGATGGGGCGGTTGACAAAAAACCGCGTCATGCGCAGCCTGCGTGTTGAGCCGTCGGCCTACCCCGTTCCCGCGGCGCGCCGCCGGGCCCGTCTCACCGGGCCGGCGCCGCGGCGGCGGGGGCGCCGGTGGGCGCGGCGGCGGGCCGGACCGCGACGGTCATGCCGTCCTTTACCTTCTGGAGCCCTTCGACCACAATCCGTTCGCCCGGCTGCAGCCCGTGGGCAACGAGCCGATCGGGCCCCACAACCGGCCCGAGGCCGACGGGCCGGAACTGGACCCGCCCGGCGCCGTCCACGACGGCCACCAGGGACTGGCCCTGCACGTCCATCACGGCCCGCTGGGGCACCTTCAGGGCCCCGCGCGCGAGGCGGGTACGCATGCGCACCTTGGCGTACTGGCCGGGCCTCAGGAGCCGGTCCGGGTTGGGAAAGGCGGCCTGCACGGTGAGGGTTCCAGTACGGACGTCCATCTGGCGGTCAATGCCGATGAGGACGCCTGGTTCCGGGTACACGCTCCCGTCGGCCAGGATCAGTTCCACCGGGTTCGTGGCCACGCCCGCGCCGGTGCCGGCCTCCGCGTGCCGAGCCACATACAGGTATTCGCGCTCGGTCAGCGGGAACTGCACGCGGATGGGATCCACCTGGGACACGGTCGTGAGGACGGTCGGCTCGCCGACCAAGTCCCCGATCTGGGTCGCGTTGATACCGGCAAGGCCCGCGATCGGCGAGACGACATCGGTCCAGGCCACGTTGAGCGAGGCCTGTTCCCGTGCGGCGCGGGCGGCGTCCACGGCCGCGCGGTTAGCCTCCGCCTGCTGGACGGCCTGGTCGTATTCCTGCCGGCTGATGCCGCCTTCCTGGACGAGCGGCGTATAGCGCGCCACGTCGAGCTCGCTTTGCTTCAGGGCGGCTTCCGCGCGGCGCACCTCGGCCTCGGCCTGGCTCAGCGCGGCCTGGAACTGGCGCGGGTCAATCCGGAACAGGAGCTGGCCTTGTGCGACCCACGTCCCGTTGGTATACGCCTGCTCGAGGAGGTAGCCCTGGACCTTGGGCCGGATCTGGGCATCCACGGTGCCGTAGGTCGTGCCGAGCCACTCGGAATACAGCGGCACGTCCTCCGCCGCCAGGTCAAGGGCCACGACCTCCAGCGGCGGGCGCGGCGGCGGCGCCGGGCGACGCCACACGCCGGCTGCCCGCGCGCCGGGCGCGAGGGTGCATGCCCAGGCCGCCGCGGCGCAGACTGCCCACGCGCACCGC
>CAZUYI010000288.1:0-3994 GCA_964624095.1 uncultured Verrucomicrobiota bacterium
GCAGGGCGGATGCCCGAACCTGCAGGACCTGGCCCGCTTCCTGCACGCCGAGCAGGGCGTCGAGTTGGTCCTCGATCCCGACATCATCAAGGGATACGCCACCGACAGTTCCAACCTGCCCGGCCGCGCCTCCGCCGTCGGCCGGCCGCGCACCGAGCTCGAATGCGCCGTGCTGCTCCGCGCCTGTTCCGCCGCCGGGTTGCCCGTCACGCTGTCGGCCGGCCGCTCGAACTTGACCGGCAGCGCCACGCCGCCGGGCGGGGTGATCCTCTCGTTGGCCAGTCTGCTGGAGCCGGGCGTGCGGCTCGAGGCGGAGTCGAGCCGGGTGCGGGCGCCGGCGGGCGTGATCGTCGAAGACCTGCGCCGCCAGGTGCTGGCGCAGAGCGGCGGCCGGCTCTGTTTCCCTGTGGACCCGACCAGCCGCAGCGACGCCACCGTCGGCGGGGCGCTGGCCTGCAACGCCTCCGGATTCACCCCGGGCCCGCGGGGCGCGATCCGGCCCTGGGTTGAGTCCCTGGATTTGCTTCTGCCGAGCGGGTACAAGATTTCGGCGGCGCGCGGGGCCTATGTCTCGGCCGAAGGCCGGTTCGTGCTGAAGGGGCCGGAGGGCGCAACCAACTGGCCCGTGCCGCGCTACTCGAGGCCGGCCGTTAAAAACGCCGGCGGCCCGTATTCCGCGCCGGACGGAGTCCTCGACGTGGTTGACCTGGTGGTGGGCAGCGAAGGGCTGTTCGGCGCCGTCACCGCCTGCGCCCTGCGCGTGGCGCCGACGCCCGCGGCCACACTCGACCTGTTCTTTTCGCTGCCCGACGAAGCCCGCGCCGTGGCGCTGCTCGATCACCTTCGCGCCACGCTGCCCGGCGGGCTCGGCAGCCTGTCGGCGTTCGAGTATTTCGGGATCAACAGCCGCCGTTACATGACCCACGAGAGCCGGTTTTTCCGCGGCGGTGATCCCGTCGGCATCTTCATCCAGCAGCCGCTCGAGGGTCCGGACATTGACGGGTCGGCTGCCGCCTGGCTGGAGCGGCTGACCGCCGCGCCCTGCGGTGTGGACGAGCGCGCCATCCTGGTACTGGACAGCGAGCGCGACCAGGCGTTGTTCCTCGAAGCACGCCATTCCATGCCGGCCAAAACCGTTGAGGTCGTGCAGCAGCGCGGCACGTTCACGATCATGACCGACACCGTGGTGCCGCCCGACCGGTTCCGCGAGTTCCTGGCATGTACCCACGGAGCCATCCGAGGCGCCGGACTCGAATACCTGGCCTTCGGGCACCTGGGCGACTGTCACCTGCATTTCACGATGCTGCCGCGCCGGGACCAGCTCGACCGCGGGGCGGCAGTCTACGACCGCATCGTGGACGAATCCGCCCGGCTGGGCGGCGTCTATTCCGGGGAGCACGGCACCGGCAAGCGCAAGCGCAACGATTTCCTGCGCTGTTACGGGCCGGAGGCCGTCCGGCAGATCCGGCGCTGCAAGGCGGCCGTCGATCCGCGCGGCCTGCTCAATCCCGGCAACGTGGTGGGGCCCGACGCGCCCGAATCGGGAGCCTGTTCCATACCATGATGATCCACCTCCAGTATGGGCGCGGCACGCTGGCCATCGAGGCGCCGGCCGACCGGGTCCGCGTGCTGGCGCCGCGCCATGCGCCCGGACTGCCCGACGAAGCCGCCGCCTGGCGGGCGGCCGTGCGCGCGCCGCTCGAGGCGCCGCCCCTGCGCGAGGCGGTCTCCGCCGGCGAGCGCCTGGCCGTCGTGGTGCCCGACGCCACCCGTCCGTTTCCCTCGCGCCGCATTCTACCCTGGCTGTTTGCCGAGCTGGCGCACGTGCCGGCAGAGTGTCTGACCGTCATCGTCGGGACCGGCTCGCATCGCGCCAGCACGCCTGCCGAGCGGGAGGCGCTGTTCGGGCCCGACATTCTGAACCGCTACCGCGTGGTGGATCACGATGCCCGGGATGACCGCACGCTGGCGGTTGCCGGCCGGCGCCCGGATGGCGGGACCGTGCAGCTGAACCGGCACTACGTCGAGGCCGACCGGCGCATCATCCTGGGCTTCATCGAGCCGCACTTCATGGCCGGCTTTTCCGGCGGCTACAAGGCGGTGGTGCCGGGCATCGCCGATCTCGACACGATCCTCACCGTGCATCGCGCGGCCGTGATTGGCGATCCCCGCAGCACCTGGGGCCGGCTCGAGGACAACCCGATCCAGGCCGAGGTGCGCCGGTTCGGCGCGCTGTGCCCGGCCGATTTCTGCGTCAATGTCACGCTGAACCAAACCCGCCGCATCACCGGCTTCTTCTGCGGGGCCGTCCACGCGGCCCACGCGGCCGGCTGCGCGGCGGCCCGCGCGCAATCCATGGTCGAGTGCGAGGCGCCCTTCCCGCTGGTCATTACCACGAACGGCGGGTATCCGCTCGACCAGAACCTGTATCAGACCGTCAAGGGCATGTCGGCGGCCGCACGGATCGTAGCGCCCGGCGGGCGGATCGTGGTGGCCAGCGAATGCAGCGACGGGTTCCCGGCGCACGGCCACTTCACGCGGCTGCTGTTCGAGCACGCGTCGCCGCGCGCACTGCTCGAGACGGTGTGCGCGCCCGGCTCGCGGGTGCCGGACCAGTGGGAAGCCCAACTGCTGGCGATGATCCTGGAGAAGGCGCGCGTGTCCCTGTACAGCGCCCTGCCGGCCGCCGATGTCCGGCGGGCATACCTCGAGCCGATCGAGCGCCTCGAGACGCACGTGGCCGAGGCATTCCGCGCGCTGCCGGCGGGCGCGACGGCGGCCGTACTGCCCGAAGGGCCGCTCACCATTCCCTGCCTGCGCGGCTCCTGAATGGGGGTGACGTCAGCATGCGTGCCATCGAGCTGAACAAGGAGCGAGCCGGTATCCTCTACCCGGGCTTCTGACCCCTTTTGCTGTTGGCTATTTCGTCGGACAGGGATACCCCTTGCTCCATGGGAACGTGTATCCAGAATGAGCGACCTGCCCCCTTTGTCCCTTTTTGGCGGGCCGAGACCGGTTCACTGAGGAGATGAAGAAATAGATCATCGACCCACAGCGTCGAGGCTATCATGAACCCGCGGCGGGATGGTCATTCCCGTCTGCCTTGTCTTTCGCGTTCCGCAAGCCGTGCACGGGTCATACGTTCCCGCAAGCCCCCTTGGGTGACGAAGTCCTTCTCCAGTCGCTTGAGTTGCTGATCGAGAAGAAAATTCGTCACCTTGATAAGGCCGATAATGGCGTTGGCGCGGATGGCGGGATCGGCGTGCTCCACCGCCTGGAGAAACGTCTCGTAGTCGGCGCCCGGCGTCCGATTCAGTTCTCGGAGGCGTTTCACGTACGGGTGCTCCTTGGGCCATTCGGCCAGCCTTCGCGTCCTCAAGAAATCCCGGTAGTCGGTCAGCAGTTCCTCGAGACTGGCGCGCGCCACGTTGGTCAGTTTGAGCTCCATTTCCTTGGATGTCCCGGACGCCATGCTGCCCTCGACGATGTTCTGTTTGCCCGAGCGCGCCGCCTGCACCATTTGGTCAACGGTGCGGTCCCGTTTATCGAACAGGTCGGCGCAAAACCTCACGGTAGCGTCGTAGACGATCTCGGCTTTCCGGAACGCCAACAGTTCTTTGTAGCCGCCATGCGGCGGCACGAACGTATGCATGCGCCTGCTCCTCCATGCAAGGGACGGAAGTGTCCTCAGGGACGACAGGGTGCTGTCGCTTTTGTCTCTTGTGTCCCTTGTGTCTCTGGATATCAACAGATATCGAAGTGGGCTATGGCGTCACGTTTCCGGTCGCGCGGCGTCCGGCTTCAGCACCAGCGCGGCGGCGCCGATCAGCCCGGCATCGGCGCCCAGGCGGGCGCGCACGATCCGGACGCGCGCGGCGAACTGGGGATGCAGCCGCTCCCGCAGGCGCCTCCGGAGCGGCTCGAACAGCACGCGGCCGCTGCCGGCCACGCCGCCGCCAATGATGAACACCTCCGGCTGAAGCAGGTAGGTCAC
>CAZUYI010000289.1:0-3993 GCA_964624095.1 uncultured Verrucomicrobiota bacterium
GTTCTTCTGGAGCCGGCCTGACCCCAGGCCGGCCGGGAGGCAAACCGCGCGCATGCTCTAAAAGTGCCATAGAATCGACAAAATATTCCATATGCAAGCCGCTCGCGGCATGCTAGAGTAAATTTCTATAAGGGTACGATACGATTTGTCGTGCGGCTCGGCGCCGGGATTAAACGCCGGTCCGGGAACGATGGGTTGTATCATTGCGGGGTCATCGCGATAGGCTGGGTTTCAGGCGGCATACCCAATTGACAGGAGGGCACGATGAACCGGTTTCTCACCATTGTTGCGATAGGGGCGGTCGCCTGCAGCTTGGCCTCGGGCGCGCAGATGATCCGCTACGTCTCCGTGGACGGCACCAACAACCCGCCCTACACGAGCTGGGCCGACGCGGCCACCAGCATCGTGGACGCCGTGACCGCGGCCAACGCCAACAATTCCGGGGACATCGTCTGGGTCTCGAACGGGACCCACCAGGTGACGGCCACGATCTCGATCGGCAACACCAAGGTGCGCGGGGTGACCGGCGATTACCGCGACGTGATCGTGGATGGGGGCGGCAACACCATGACCTATGCCGCGTTCCGATTGACGCACGCCGATGCGGAGCTGAGCGCGGTGACCGTGACCAACTGCACGGGCGGGAGTATGGGCGCCGGGGTATGCCTGTTTGGCTCATCGAGTGCCATTCCGGTGGGAATGGTATCCAACTGCCTGATCACGAGCTGTTCCGCGGTCAAGGGTGCGGCGATCTATTATCAGTGCACCAACGGCGTCGTGGCGCACTGCGTCATCCAATTCAATACCGCCTCAGGCGGAAGCCCCTTCCATGCCGACGCAACGACTGCCGGAGGGGCCCTCATTCACGACACGTTGTTTGCCTCGAATGTGTGCGAGAGTTCCTCTATCGGCGGAGGCGGAATATATATCAACTCGCGCAATTTCCAGCTCCGCGACACAACATTTTCCGGCAATACCGCGTTGGGCCCGGGTGGGGCCATCGTCGGCCGGTACAGCGCCTTGTTCGAACGCTGCCTGGTCGTTAGCAACGTGGCCACGGCGGCCTCGTTAGGTCCGGGCGGGGGCTGCTACTTCTCGCTTGCGGGTGCGCAGCCGGTCTTTTCCAATTGCACGATTGTCGGCAATTCCACTGCTTGGCATGGCGGCGGCATGTACTTCAGATATGCAAACCAGACCCTCTATAACTGCGTGGTTGACGGCAATACGGCATCGTATTACGGCGGCGGCCTGTATCTTGAGTCCACGGCCACGGAGATGCACAATTGCACCATTGTCAATAATTCCACCAAAAGCACCAGCAGCAGCATCGGGGGCGGGATTCACAACGCGACGGCCGGCAATGGCGTGTTGGTGAACACCATCGTGTATTCCAACTGGCTGACGCATGCCACGTCGGTCAACTCGAATTACGTGACGACCGGAGGCAATGTCTTCACCAACTGCTGCACCGTGCCCATGCCCACGAACGGGACCGGCAACATTACCGACACGCCCGGCCTGCGGGACATGGCCGCCCGCCAGTACGAGCCGGTGTCGGGCTCGAAGTGCATTGACAAGGGCGTGAACGAGACCTGGATGAACGGGGCGGTGGACCTGAGCGGCCGTCAGCGGCTCGACCGGTTTACCCGCCAGGCGGACATCGGCGCCTTCGAGTACGTCTATCCCGGGTCGCTGCTGAGCGTGCGCTGAGGCAGGCCGCCGCCGGGGCGCGAGGCGATTCGACCACAGGCCGGCGTGCGGAGCGGCGGAGTAGGGAATAGTATCGGCTCCGATCCCGCTCCCACACCGGCTTGTTTGCATAGACTGGCCGCGGAGAATGGTTCCATGCGCTGGGTTCGCGACCGGGTATCGGACGCGCAGTCAGTTCCGCGGGGACGGTAAGAGCACTCGAGTCCCCCCCGGATGGGACGGGAGTGTGGGAGCGCGGGCTACTGCATGTCCGTGTGTGTCCGTGTAGGTCCGTGTCCGAGTCCGAGTCCGTGTACGAGCACGAGCACGAGTGCGGGGCGAGCCCTGAAGGTATGCCATGCTGATTGACATTCACACCCACACCGCGCGGCGCCGTCCTCCCGCGGTAGCCCGCCCGAACGGGCGCTGCTATCCGACGCCCGAGTCGCTCATCCGGATGCTCGATGCGAACGGGATTGACCGGGCGGTCATTTTCAGCATGGTGTCCCCCGAGTGCCGGTACACGCTGGTGCCGCCGGAGGAAACGCTCTCGATCTGCGCCGAGTGGCCCGAGCGGCTGATCCCCTTCTGCAACCTCGATCCGCGCTTCCTGACGAACAGCCCGCGCGCGAATTTCCTGCCGTTGCTGGGCGCGTACCGCGAGCTGGGTTGTAAGGGGCTCGGCGAGTATATCCCCAACCTGCCGTTCGACGATCCGCTGAACTTGAACCTGTTCAAGCAGTGCGAGGAGATCGGGTTCCCGTTGACGTTCCACCTGGCGCCGGCGCTCGGCGGCTATTATGGGCTCTACGACGAGCCCGGCCTGCCGCGGCTCGAAAAAGCGCTGCGGGCCTGTCCGCGCCTGGTGTTTTTGGCCCATTCGCAGGTCTTCTGGGCGGAAATCGGGCCGTTGGACGACGTCTCGCCGGAGGCGCGGCACGGCTATCCCAAGGGCCCGATCGAGCGGGAAGGGCGGGTCATCGAGCTGATGCGCCGGTACCCGAACCTGCACGGGGACCTCTCGGCGGGCAGCGGCTTGAACGCGATCCGGCGCGACCCGGCCTTTGGGATCCGGTTCCTCGAGGAGTTCCAGGATCGCCTCTATTTCGGCACCGATATCGCCAGCGATCCCCAGGAACTCGAAGGCGTGCCGTATTTCCGGAAGCTGAAACAGGAGCGCCTCATCTCGGATGAGGCTTTTGAAAAAATCGCCTGGCGGAATGCCGCCCGGCTGCTGGGGCTGGCGGTGACTCCGTCCGCCGGTTGAAGCCGCAGCCCGTCATAGCAGGAGCCTCCATGCACTCACGATGTGCGCGCCATGCCCGCCTGTGGGCCTGTCTTGCCGCCGGCGCGTTTGCGCCGCTGCTCCGGGCCGGGCCGGGCCCGTCGGAAAACCTGCTCCGGAACGGGACCTTCGCGGCGGGCCTGGACGACGCGCCCTGGGGGTGGGGTTCCTATGCCGTGTTCAACGAGTCCCGCTGGAAGGGCAACCCGCGGATCGCGCGGTTCGTCTTTGGGGCGCAGGGCGTGAGCGTGGCGCCGGACGCTCGCGGCTTCGATCTCTACCAGCACCTCGACCTGACGGCCATCGGTATGGGCCGGGTGCGCTTCAGCGGGCAAGCGGGCTTGGACGGTCCGGGCGAGCTGCGCATCTGGCTCAAGGCATACACGACCGGCGAGGGCGCCGGCGACAAGGGCAAGAGCCTCGCACTCGTCGCGCACAAGTTCGCGAATACGGGTGGCGCCCTGCAGCCGTTCGAGCAGGAGGTTTCGGTTCCCGACGGCGTGCGCAGCCTGGAAGTCGAGGTGTTCGCGGAGACTGCCGCGCCGTTCGGCCTCGCGGAGTTCCGGGTCGAGCCGGTCTACTCGCCCGCGCCGGACGCGAAGCCCGTCCTGCTGGGCGCGCCGGGCGGCGCGCCCCTGCGCGCCCTCTGGATCGGCCGGGCGGCCCTGGGCAACGAGGTCCTGGCGGCGCACCTGCTCCGGCAATGGCTGTACCGGCTGAGCGGCGCGGCGGCGGAGCTCAAGATATGGGACGGCGCGGACGCGGCGGCGACCGACGGGGCAACGCCCGAAACACCATCTTTTGATTTATGGGCCGGTCTTTCTGACGCGCTGGCTTCGATTCCCGCCGCCTTTGAGGGGTTTACCCGGAGGGTTCTTGACCCGTTGGGGTTATCGGCCGTCGCAAACCTTGAAGACGCCGAGGCCGCCGCCCGTTCATTGAAAACATCCGCACAGACCCTCCGCGCGCTGCCGCGTTATTTTGGAGATCCGGCCGCGGCCGTCGCCTATATGCTTTTT
>CAZUYI010000290.1:0-3983 GCA_964624095.1 uncultured Verrucomicrobiota bacterium
GCGCACCGGGTTGCGCGTCTGGGCGGCGGCGGCGACGATCGGCGCGCTGCCCAGTCCCGACTCGTTGGAAAACAGGCCCCGTGCCACCCCGTAGCGCATGGCCGTCATGAGGCCGGCGCCGACGCACCCGCCGGCCGCGGCCCTGGGACTGAAGGCGCTTTTAACGATCAGCGCCACGGTGTCCGGCAGCGCGCGGACATGCAGGCCGAGCAGCAGCAGGCAGCCGGCGATGTAGAACACCGTCATGAACGGGACCAGCCCGGAGCAGGTCCGGCCGATGGAGCGGATGCCGCCCAGGAGCACGAGGGCCGTGAGCAGGCTCATGAGGGCGCCCGCCACCCAGGGGCTGGCGGCCAGCACCGCCGGCCCGGCGTGCGCCTGCACGGCCAGTGTTTCCCGCACGAGTGCGGTCACGGCGTTGGCCTGGACCATGTTGCCGATGCCGAACGCCGCCACGGCCGTGAACAGGGCGAACAGGAACCCGAGCCAGCGGCACCGGAGCCCGCGCGCGAGCACGTACATGGGGCCGCCGGCCATCTGGCCGCGCTCGTTGACCACCCGGTACTTGACCGACAAGACGGCCTCGGCGTACTTGGTGGCCACGCCGAACACGCCGGTCAGCCACATCCACAGCACCGCGCCGGGCCCGCCCAGGCTGACGGCCGTGGCCACGCCCACGATATTACCCGTGCCGATGGTGGCCGCCAGGGCGACGGTCAGCGCGCTGAAATGGCTGACGTCCCCGGCGCCCTCGGCCCGGCGGCTGAACGACAGGCGGATGGCTTGCGGCAGGTAGCGCTGGATGCACCGGAGCCGGAGCGTGAGAAACACGTGCGTCCCGAACAGCAGGATCAGCAGCGGCGGGCCCCAGACCCAGCCGCTCACCGTCTGGAGCAGAGCGGGAATGGTGTCCTGCACAACGACGCGCACGGCATCCAGCACGTGCGCGATGGGTTCTTGCGTGCCCATGGGTATCGGTCGTTCCTCCTTTCCTCACGGCGCCCGCGCGGCGCCGGGCCCGGCCCGGTCCGGCCCGTCGAGGCCGAACCGCACCCGGCATTCGCCGGCCAGCGCGCCGAACACCCGGCGCCACTCGTCACTGCTCATCCAACCCCAGCCCGCCAGCCGGTGATACAACGGCGCGCAGGGATGCTCGTAGCCGCTGACCAGCCGTTCCATCCGGCGCACGGCGTCGCTCAGGACCGCGCGATCCTCCGCGTTCGACGGGTCCCGCCGGAGCAGCGAACCCCAGGCCGTGGCCGCCACGAACGTCTCGAGCAGTTCGGCCAGCGTCCGCTGCGTGCTCAGGTTGGCCTTCCAGCGCCCGTACACGGGCTCGCCGAGCGCGTCCCGCATGGCTTCGAGCTTCTTCTGCGCCTCGTCCAGCAGGCCGATGGCCTCGCGGAGCGGGGCGGTCATCTGGCGGGCGTGCTCCCGGGTGGCCGCCACGTTGTAGCGGAGCAACCGGTCGATAGGCGAGTCCTGCTCCCGGACATCGCGCGGCAGCCGGAAGTTCCAGCGGCCCGGAATGTTGTAGCCGCAGGCGCCCCCGCACCCGGTCATGGCCGAGATGATCCGGTGAAAGGGCTTGAGCAGATCGGCCGCACGGTCCGGCGCGCCGGGAAAATAAATCCCGGCCCACTCCCGCCAGACGGCGTCCCGGTCCGCGTCCTTGTCCCAGGCCAGCCGGGCGAAGCCGTGGATGTCCAGGTCGCAGAGGTTGAGCCCGGTGCCGTCCGGGTTACCGGGCCCATACCCGGCCTCCAGCACCAAGGACTCGACGCCGCACCGGTGGGCGAACTGCGCGCGCTCCTTCCACGGGCTCTCCCAGAAGACCGGCGGAAAGATGTTGAGCCCGTGATGCTCGGCCAGCTGGTGCAGCGCCGCGGAACGGCGGTGGCGCGGCCACTGGTTCAAAAAGGGGTTGAAGGCATTGACGCCGCCCGTCGGCTCGCCCGCGTCCATCCGCATGTGAATCCAGATATCCCGCGGAAGCAGGGCGTCGAGGCGCGCCACGGACACGCGGTTCTTCATCCGGCCCATCTTGCCCGCGTCACCGGGATAGACGCCGAAAGCGGCCCATTCCCAGAACCGGATGGCCGCGGAGGACCCGGCCGCGTCGCGCCCGCGCAGCATGGCCTCGTTCATGCGCGCGATCCGCATCAGCTTCTCGTCCGCGATCGTGTCGCCGCGGCCGTCGGTCAGCTCGGGCCCGTCCGCGGTCCGGCCCTCGCCCCGGATGTCGGCCGGGGTGTTCCCGCAGTCCTTTGACATCGCATAGAGATACCCGCCGAGATCGGGGAACGTCTCAAACAGCTCCCGGAACCGCGACTCCTGGAAACGCAGCCAAACCGCTTCGTGCTCGATGTACTCGGCGCCATCCCGCCCGAATTCCGGGTACGCCTCGCAGAGGCCGCCCGGATAGGCCGGCTCCGCGGAGATGGTGAGCGTCACGCGGATGCCGCGCTCGGCGGCATACCGGATGATCGCCCGCAGCATCTCCTGGTTGCGGCGAATCTGCTCACCGTATTTCTCCGCCCAGCGCAGCGCGGGATAGTCCCGGTACAGGATCAACCCGGAGATCGCATCGTCGCAGCGCTCACCGTCCTTCGACCAGAACCAGCGGTAGGCTGGAGCCTGGCCGAACCAGAACAGGGCCAGCACCATCGAGTTCAGCCGGTACCGGGCCATCCAGTCGAGCGTCCGGGTATAGATCGGCAGGAACCGGCTCACGTCCGTGTCATAAAAAGCCTTTTGTTCCGCCGCCGCTTCCTTCATCCAGCCGCCGATCATCAGCGCCCGCTCGGCGAATGACGGCTCCGAGCGCAGCGCGCCCTGGAATGCGGCCGTCCGCCGGCGGGGGATCCGCTCGGAGACCGTGTCCAGACCGGCGGGCGCGAATCCCACGCCCAGCGCCTCGAGCAGCGCATAGGCGCCGTAGAGAACGCCGGCGCCGGTCTTCGACATGATCAGCAGGTCGTCGCCGCCGCCGGACGGCGCCACGACGAACCCGTCCGGCTTCAGTGTCTCGAGCCCGTACGCCGCGGCGGCGCGCTGAATTTCCGCGGAGCTGTCGGGCGTGCCGAGCCGGATTCGTTTGCGGGTTCCGGCCCGGCCCACGGCCACTTCGCGCCGCAGGATCCGGCCGAGGTACCCGGCCAGCTCGCGGGCCGCCGTCCGCTCCACGCTGTCAGCGCGGGCTCCCAGGCAAAGGCTGACCGTGTCGCGGGACGCGATGCGAAAGGATTGCGGAGTCCGCGCCGACATGACCGATCCTCCCGGGTGCGGCATCCTGTCGCACCGCATTGCCCGAACATCCATGCCCGCATGGCTGGCCGCCACTCTATAGCGGAGGACCCGCCTGCGCAAGGGAAATGGACGGCCGGGGCAATGGACGGCCGGGGCTTGATCGGCACGCCGCCTGTGATTACACTGTGGACCGAGCAGTCCCGCCACGCCGCGGTTCGGACGCCTGCCCATGACACAGACCCCGACCAGAGATTGCAGTTCCTGCCCCTTCCAGCCGCCCCCGGCCTTTCCCGTCGAGCCCTGGCACACCACCGAGCACGGCGTGGAGCGCGCGGACGAGTATCATTGGCTTCAAGACCCGGACGACCCGCGCGTCCGGGCCTGCCTGGAGGCGAACAACCGCCACGCGGAGGCGGCGCTGCGGCACGTGTCGCGGCTCCGGGAACGTATTGCCGCCGAGCTCTGGCGGCTGACGCCTCCCGACGAAGGCCAGGCGGCCTGGCGCCTGGGCGACTACTGGTATCGAACCCGCTGGCTCAAGGGCCGCGCCTACCCCGAGTTCGTGCGCCGGTACGGCTCGCCCGGCGGCGCGGAAGACGTGCTGGTGGACGGCAATCTCCTGGCGCGCGGCCACGCCTATTTCGCCCTCGACGGCATTCAGATCTCGCCCGGCACGAACCGGCTGGCCTACGCGACTGATACCGTCGGCAACAAGGTCTACACCCTCCATTTCA
>CAZUYI010000291.1:0-3960 GCA_964624095.1 uncultured Verrucomicrobiota bacterium
CCCAGTCCATGGAGGGCGTGTTCGGCGGCGCGGGGTGGACGCCGGCGGCGGCGGATTACGACGGGGACGGCCTGGCCGACCCGGCGGTGTACCGCGCGGCGACGGGCGAGTGGCAGGTGAAACTGTCGGCAGGCGGGTATGTCGAGGTCCGGCTCGAGGGGCGCCTGGGCGGGCCCGGCCGGCAGGGCGTTCCGGCCGATTACGACGGAGACCGGCGCGCGGACCGCGCGGTGTATAGCCCGGCGGACGGGCGCTGGACGGTGCTGCTGCCGGACGGCACGGAGCGCGTGCTGCCGGATGCCTTTGGGGATGCCGAGTGGGTCCCGGTGCCCGGCGATTACGACGGGGACGGCCTGGCCGACCCGGCGCTGTACAATCCGGGCTCCCGGAGCTGGCTCCTGCGGCTGTCGAGCCGGGGGTACCAGCCGGTGGTCGGTCCGGCGGGGTTCTGAGGCCCGGTCACATGAGCGTGGGCGGCCTCGCCTGGCCGAGGCCGCCCCACGCGGCGGACGGACTCGGATGGCGCCGCGCCTATCCTCGACTCGGGCTGGACCCATATGGAGTCATACCGGCATGGCCCCGGCAAGCCGCCAGCCGGCAAACGTGAATGCCCTCTCTGGATCGCTATCGGGATCGAATCCCGCGTTTATGCGTCAAGCCACAATAGGCTTGGCCGCCCGGGCAGCCGCTGGCCTGGCGGCCGGGCTACTCCTGGCCGGCGCCTCACGGGCCTTCGGCGCCGAGGTGGCGGCCGGTCATTCCAATGCCCCCGCCGCCTATGTGCCGGATAGCCCCGCGCCCCAGGTGCTCACGAACAGCGGCGTGTTTTCGTATCCCTCGACCCAGACCCTGATTCATCTGCTCTGGATCGTGAGCGTGCCGACCAACTGGGCCTTGGTCTCCGCCTCGGGCCATGGCTCGCCGGAAATCGGGCCGAACCGCAGGGATATCCTGTTCCTCGGCGACTTGAGTCCCAACCCGATCCGCTTCCAGTACACGATCCAGGTTCCGGCACATGCGTCAGGCGCAAAGGAACTGCGCGCCCAGGTGGAATACCAATTCTACACCATGAAGAACCCGGCCCGCATCTGGGCGGCGCCGGATCCGCTGCCGGTCCCGGAGCTGGCTCGGGACTACTACGTGGCGCCCGGCGGCGCCCACCAGGCGCCTTACACCAACTGGCTCCTGGCGGCCACGACGCTCCAGGCGGCGGTGGACGCGGCTGCCGCGGGGCCCTCCAGCTCGGTGTGGGTGTCCAACGGCGCGTATCGCGTGACGGCTCCGGTCGTCGTGACAAGCGCCGTGTGCGTGCGCGGGCTCTCCGGCGCGATCGAGACGACGCTCCAGGGCGACGGCGCCGCGCGGGTCCTCGAGATCGCGCATAGCCAGGCGGTCGTCTGCGGGTTTACGATCGGCAACGGCGCCGCGGGCCCCTCGGGCAGCGGGGGCGGGGTCCGCGTTGGGCCCGGCCTGCTCCGGGACTGCCGGGTACTTGGAAATTCGGCCGGGCAGGACGGCGGCGGGGCGGACGTCGGATCGGGCGGCGTGCTGCGGAACTGCCTCGTGTGGGGCAATGCGGCCGGCGCGCGCGGCGGCGGCGTGCGCCTCGACGGCGGCGCCCTCGAACACTGCACCGTCTGCGCCAATACCGCCGGCGCGGACGGCGGGGGCGTATACGCCGGCGGACCCGCCACGAGCGCATGCGTCAACGGCATCGTCTATGACAACGCCGCCGGGTCCGGCGGTTCAAACTGGTCCGTCGCCGCCGGCGGGACCTGGCGCGTGAGCCATACCTGCATGGCCCCGGCCACCGGGCCCGGCTGCGAGCCGACCGCCCTGCTCGACGCCGACCCGCGGCTGAAGGGCCTGCCGGAAGGCGACTGCCGCCTGGACCCGGCCTCGCCCTGCATCAACGCCGCGCTGCCCCTCGACTGGGCCGCGGACGCCACCGACCTCGACGGGCGCCCCCGCCGGGATCGCCTGTATCGGCGCGCGGACATGGGCGCCTACGAGCGACTCGCACAGGGCTTCATGTGGAGCGGCTTCTGACCGGCTTCGACCCGCGCACCCCGCGCACCCCGCGCCTCCTGTGCATCCCGTGTAACCCGTGCCTCCCGTGCATTCCGCGTAGCCCATGCAACTCGTGTACCCCGTGCAAGCCGTGCCCGGCGTGTGTGAACCAAGCGGTTTTGCGTGTTTCATGAATATTGCCGATCGGCAACATTAATGAAATACAGGCAAAGCCTGCGAACACCCGCTCAGGGTCGGGATCGGGATCGCATCCCGCGTCTGTCCCTGCATCACGCCAGCCTCCACAAGGAAATCTCGCGCGGGAGCGGTAGGAGGGGCGGCCCGCCGCGGGCCGCCGCAACGCTTCCGGCCCCACAGTCGCCGTCCGGCTTTGCCTCTCTTCCGTTCCGTGTAATCCGTGGTCAGAAATCTTCGCTTCCCTTTCTGTCCTCGGGTCTTGGCGTGAGCCCTCTTCTTCCCGCGTCTTCCATAAGGAAATCTTATGCGGGAGCGGTAGGAGGGGCGGCTCGCCACGGGGCGCCGCGACTCTTCCGTGCCCACCCCTCGCGTCCGCTATCCGCCCAGTCTGTCCAGCGCGGGACGGATTCCCGCGTGCGGCCCGCAGCAGCAGAGCCGCCGCGACGTTTTCCTACCCATAGCCGCCTTCCTTCGCCGCCTCTCTTCCGTTCCGTGTATTCCGTGTAATCCGTGGTTATAATCTTCGCTTTCTTTTGCGTCTCCGGGTCTTGGCGTGAGCCCTCTTTTTTTAGTGCTTTCTACAAAAACAAGGACATCTCGCGCGCGAGCGGTAGGAGTGGCGGCCCGCGTCAGCTCGCCTTCCTGGCCAGGCCCTATCCTGAATCCGGCCAGCGCCTTCCGGCCGCCCGTATAAGAAAATCCCTACGCAGAACTTCCATTACCACTGACAGAATAATACTGCATGAGATAGCCGGGAATGCCGACAGACGCCCGTGGGCTGGGTTGGCTATTGTGCCCGCCAATTACCCGGAGTCTTTTCTTCCGCGGCTCGGACCATGCACGCTCTGAAACGGAACGGACATCCATAACATTCCCATACCTCTCGAGACGGATTGCACGGATCTCCCCTGGATCGCGAGTCGCTGCCTGCTGCAGGTGGCGGATCGTGGTATCGCGTATTCGGATTTTCTTTCAGGACAAACACAAGAAACGCTTGCATAGCTGACGGATAACAAGACACGGGAAAGTCCGGATCATGAGTAGAGCGACAAGGAACGGGCGGGTGTTGATTCATGAAGGGAAGATGAACGGAGCGGACATCGTGACTAAGTCAAGCCGAAGAGACACAAGGAGGCTGACGGTGAAGAAACGGTCCCTGCTGTTGCCGGTCATGCTGGCGCTGGTTGGTTTCTGTCTCCTGCCTGTGGCAGCGTGGGCCGCGGGTATTCCGCACGCGTTTTGCGTTTCAAGCCTTGGCGGGATCACGCTCGCATGGAGCGGAGCCGAAACCGTTCGAGACGAGTCGTTCTATACGCCGTCCTCCGCGCTTGTGCTGGGAGCCTGGCAGACCGTTCATCCCGGAGAGGACTATGAAGTAAGCGGATACGGCATTGCGAACCCATTCCAGATCAACCTGGAATATCAGCCCGGCATACTGGATGAAGATATCGCCAACCTGAACACCTACTTTTTCCCGTCCAACCCGGACTTTCCTCCCGGCCACACAGACGGGACCTGGACGAAAAATTACGGCGATAACGAGGAGTATGTATTGAATGTGAACGCTGGGGGGCTTTATGTCTATACATATCCCCCGGGCGAAGGTTCTAAAGTCTTCGATCCGGATATCCAGTGGACCCTGACTTCCTGGCATCAGACCATTCTGGCCGGAGATATCCTGGACAACGGAGACGGCACAGTCACCTTGCGGGTCGTTCCGAGCGGGACGTACCGTCCGTTTGTCGGTGATCC